>CAYVQS010000068.1:0-6616 GCA_964453195.1 Microcaldota archaeon
CGCCAACCGCCGGCACGACAACCCCCGGCGCTTCTCCCGGCCCGTTCGGCGGAGGCAGGGCGCGGTTTTTCTTCAACAAGACCTTCGGGCCGTACTACTACGACACGCACCCGTCCCGGCTAAAAGTCTGGAAAATAGTCACCATCGACGAACAGGAGTACTGGGAAAAGGTCTTCGTGCAAAACGTCGGCCCAAAGGCCGTTGATTATTTCGAAATCGACGTGCTGCCGGCGGCATTCAACCTCTCCGTGGAAAACGCCAGCTTCTTCGAACCCTACGACAAGCTCTCCGACACCGCGGCGGCGTTCAAGTACTCGCTCGCGCCCGGCGAGGACGCCATCCACGGGCCCACCATCCTGCCCGTCGGCAACACCACGGAAATAATGCGCAACTTCTTCGTGCCCTCGTACTACGACGAGCTCTTCCCCGACTACCGCATGGCCGAACTCTACCAGCACCCCGGCCTCTTTCTCATGATTCCGTTTCTCAACCAGCTCTCGCTCTCCCAGTACTCGCCCGACGAGCTTGCCGAACTCTACTCCCGCCTCCTCGCCGAAGAAGAAGACAACTACTTCCCGCTCTCGTCGTTCGCCGCAACCCTGCAACAGCGCGACGAAAACCCATCGGCCTGGCGCGGATGGGCCGTGGTCGAAGACTACAAGAAGGCCAAGAACATCACTGTAGTAATTTCCGACAGGTTTCCCGGCGTAACGGTGTCGCTTCCCACCAACGAGACGCTCGCGCAGACCCTGTTCAAGATCTCCGACAACGTCTCTCAATACCTGTTCGAAAACCACACCATGGGCAAGACGTCGTTCAACTTTTCCATGAACTTCTCAAAGTCCATAGGCGACGACGGCAAGCTGCCGTTCGAAAGGCTCAACGGCACGCTCAAGGTCTCGTTCTCCCGCACACTTGACATATTCGAAATCCCGCTTTTCGTCATCGTCGAACGCGGCGGAAGCCTGTGCTCGGGCGGAAACGACCTGGCGTGGCCTACCGAGTCCGGACCAGGCGACGCGCCCCACTCCTACGGCGAATGCCGCGACGGCTGTTCGAGGTCGCACAAGGGAATAGACATCTTCGCCCCCACCGGCACGCCCCTCTACGCGGCCCAGAAAGGCACCGTGACCCAGACGTCGCCGACCGAAGTCGGAAAGGGAGGCAAAACAATCTGGCTGCACCTTGACGACGGCTCTAACCTCGACCTCTACTACGCCCACCTTGAAACAGTCGGCGTCCAGCCCGGGCAGAAAGTCGAACGCTGCGAGCAAATCGGCACGCTGGACAGCACCGGCAACGCCCGCGGCACCCCGCCCCACCTGCACTTCGGCACGCACTACGGCAGCTACGAAAACTCCGTCGACCCGTACTCCATCTACCCCGACGACGCCTACAAGACGCGCTCGTGCAAGGACGCCGCCGACTCCGCCGCGCCCGCGGGCGTGGCCAACTTCTCCAACGCCTCGACCACGCTGTTCTGCTACGACAAGTCCTACGAAAGCGTCGGCGGAGAACTCGGCGCGTCGTTCCTCGCAATCTGGAAGCCGTCCCCGCTGCCGCTGCCCGGCGCGTGCTACTCGCCCTCGCTCAGGCCGCTTCTCGAAAAATACATGGAAAAGAACGGCCTGTTCCAACGCGGCTTCGACGTAGAAATAACGCTCGCGCTCATGGCCCAGGAATCCGGGTGCAACCACGCCACGAACGACGGAGGAATAATGCAGGTCGACAGCCCGTGCCTGTCCGGCGGCGGATGCACGCTCGAGGAAAACCTCAACTACGGCACGCTCGAGCTGCGCGACGCTTACGACAAGGTCAAGGCCTACGGCATTTCCGGCGGCGCCGCCCTCACGTTCATCCTCTACGGCTACAACCGCGGCCGCGGCCTCGAAGCCAAGGCCATCGCGCTCTTCCTCCAGAGGGGCGCGCCCAACGACAAGCAAGTGCTCTACGACTCCATGAAGGAGCCCTGCATGGCCAATCCCCCGTGCAGCTCGTTCCGCACCGCCCAGTGGTGCTGCGACCGCGAAGGCCTCGGCGCAGGCTATCCCCCCAAGCTCGCAAGATACTACGCCGGCGCCCTCCTCGCCAGAAAAAGCTGACTCGCTTCGCTTTCCTGCATAATCCTTCCGGGAAAAGCAGCCGCGCCAGAACTTGGCCGGGCAACAAAACAGCAACCAATATAATCCGCGTCCTCTTTTTCCATTTCATGGTCAAGCGCGACATCGGCACCACCGGCTACTACGCCCAGCACAAGAAAGACGAGGAAGACGAACGGAAACAGTCGTCGGACCACTCGCTTTCCATGCTCGCCATCGCGCTGCTTTTCATCCTCCTGCTTCTGCTGTTCCAAAGCGGCTTTTTGTTCCCGCGCGAAGCAGACGGCACCGAAGTAATTTCGCCGCCCGGCACGTCCCCAAGCCCGGGCTCGCCCACGCCCGGCACCGGAACGGGCACGGCCACGCCGGCAATTTCGCCCACCGCCACGGCTAAGCCGACAAGCACGCCGGAAAACCAGTCGACCAAAACCTCGCGCTATCTTTACAACGTCACCATCGGGCCCTACAACGTCACGGTCGGAAACACAATCATCCGCGTCACCAAAAAGGCCCTCGCAAACGAGACGCTGTACTCCGAACGCATAATCCTCGAGAACGTCGGGGGAAAAAACGCCGAGTTCAAGCTCTTCGACGTCCTCCCCCCGTCGTTCAACGCCACGATTTCCCAGGCCCGGTTCGCAAGCCCCGACTACGAACTGGTCTCGGAACAATCCGCGGGCTTCCCGTACTCCATGGCGCCGGGCCAGATTGCGCTGCAGGGACCGGACAGTGTGCCGGTTGAAAACGCCTCTGAACCCATCAACTCGTTCCTCCTCGGCGCCGCGGCCGAAGACTCCATCACCGACATCGAGGACCTGCTGTACTACCGCGACGTTCCAAACTACGAGATGCGCACCACGCTCATTCCCGGCCTCCTTTCAGGGTACTTGGACCCCGAAGACTACGACTACGACCGCGACGACGCCCTCTACGACGGCATGAACGCCCTGGACGACCTCGAAACCCAGCGCCAGATAGACGACCAGCTAGGCACGCCCGCGGCGCGCGGCTACAACTATTCGCGCCTCAAGAACATCACCATCTACGTGCGCGAATCCAGGCCCGCCAAGAACTTCACCGTCCCCCTCGACCAGTTCCACGCCGGAATGCTGTTCAAGACCCAGGAAAACCTCTCGCAATACGCCGAAATACGCATACTCGAAAACTCCACCAACGCCGTGTTCGAATTCAACTTCTCCAAGACCATGCTGTCCTGCGGCTCGTTCCCGTTCGACGAGCTGCACGACGTCCTCAACTTCTCGTTCCCCGGCGACCGCAGCTTCTACGCCCCCAACATCACCGTGTACGCAATCCACGACGCTCTGGGCGACTTTTCCCTGGGGGGATTCGGCGGCTACGGCTCGTGCGCCGACTCCAACAAGCTCATACTCGAAGCCCGCCGCCACCTGGGCCAGATGCCCGGCGCCTTCGGCTGCCCGTCCCCCGGCTGCGCGTGCTACGCCTCGACAATGTACGAAAACTCCGGCCTGCGGCTGTTCCCGCACAACGACATGGCCGCGGGCATCTTCCAGTCCATCGAGCAAAAAGCCGCCTCGGGGAAAGCCCGCGTGCTCACCAACCCCCGCGGCTCCGAACTCCAACAGGGAGACCTGCTGTTCTTCGTCACCAGCCGCGGCCAGAACCTCGGCCGCTACAAGGGAATCGGCCACGTCTCCATCTACATGGGCAACAACCTCATGATACACTCCGGCGGCTCGCCCGTGCGAACAAGCCCGGTCTCGTCGTATTACAAGCCCGTGTCGTGGGCCGGCCGCGTGCTCGACTGCGGGGCCAACAATTCCAACGGCACGGCTCCAGTCGACGTCTACAACGTCGAAGACCCGTGGGCCGCGTGTCAAAGCGCGGCCGGCTGCGGAGTCAAGTCGGCAATCCAGACGCCGCCAACGCCCGCCGGCTGCGGGGGAAGCTCGAGGAACGACGTCATTTCAAGCAACAAGTTCTACTACCTCACCTACTTCGGCTGCAGCGGCGGAAAGTCGGACCCGGGCGACAACTGCATCGGCGGCTGCCCCATGATAAGCTCGGTAATGACGACCAAGGGAATGAAGCAGTTGGACCGTTCCAGCGGCCCGGCCTACGAAAACAGCGTGGAATACTTTTCGGCCAACATGGACGAGTACGGCTGCAACAAGAAACTCAAAGTCACCAACCCCCGCACCGGCCAGGCTGCAGTCGTGCTGGTGGTTGACGCCGGTCCCCACTGCAGGGTCCAGGACAACGGCGTGAAATTCGACATCTCCTACGTCGCCCAGAAAGCCATAGGCGACCCCAACGTAGTGAAAGTCGAAAAAATGCCAGACAACACGCCAATCGGCCCCGTCCCTCCGTGCTCCTGAAAAAGTCACCAATCCCGGCCAGAAAATTGCAGTGCCTAACTCTTGATTTGAAATGGCCTCTCGCGACCTCGGCGGAACAGGATACTACGAGGGAGAGGAGAAGCCCGCAGTTGAAAAGGCCGGCGAACTCGCACAGGACTTTCTGCTGGAAGAGGAGAAAAAGACGCGCCGCAAAATACTCTTCGGCGCCGGCCTCATTTTAGTCTTGGTGATACTCTACCTTATTTCGTCCGGCGCGATAAAAATCGATTAGAAAAAGAAAAACCTACTTCTTCATCTTGTCTTCGATGAGTTCCTTGACCTGTTCGATGGTCGCGTATTCCAGCGGGTTGACGCTTTCCAGCAGGTACTTGAGTTCCTTGACCTGCTTTTCAAGCTCGGCGACGCGCTTCTCCGCGTCCCCCGAGACGCCGGCCCCGGCCACGCTGGCCTTTGCGCCTGCGCCGTTTTCCTCTATTCCCCGCAGCTTCTCGTTGTGCATTACTATGGTCCTGCCGATGACTTCCTGGTTCTGCTCCAGCGTCTTGAGCTTCTGCGCAATCAAGCTGATTTTAGAGTCCTGCGTGTGGATTTCGGCGCGCATTTCCTCCAGAGTCTTTATTCCAGTCTTTGCGTCGGCCATGGGAGCATCACCTTTGAAAGCGTGAGAATAACTGCACCCCTCTTATTAAAACTCTTGGGCGTAAACACTCTTTCAGGGATTCTCGTTGGAAACAAGGGCTTTTCTCCTCGACGCAGACACGGCGTATTCCAAGGGCAAGGCCGCGGTCCGCCTCTTCCTCAAAAGCGAAAAGACCGGCGTGGCCTTTCCCGCCTACGACGAGTCGTTCGCGCCCTACTTCTACCTCCTTCCCGACGAGGCCAAGACCGGGGAGTGGGGCTCGCCTACTTTCGGGCAATTCAAGAAATCCCTGATGGAAACTTCGTTTCGGATTCGCGGCGAAGACGCCCGCATCACTGGCGTGTCTGAAGAGCACAAGCTCTTCTTCCTCAAGCCCGTCCGCCTCCTGAAGCTTTCGTGCTCCAACCCCGGCCACGTGCCGGGAATCTCGGACGCCGTGCGCGAGTTCGGCAAGCGCTTCGAGGACTCCATCGCCTTTCACCTGCGCTACCTGATTGACAACAAGCTTTCCATGAACTCGCTGTCTGAGCTTGAAATTTCCGGCCCTGCCAGGCGGCGCGCCGTGCGTTCCATCCGCGCGGTTGACTCGCCGGTGGACGCGCCGCTGCGCGTGCTGTCGTTCGACATCGAGACCTACAACCCCTCGGGTTCCCCCAACGCCTCCAAGGACCCGTGCATGATGATAAGCTTCGCCGACTCCTCCGGCGCGCAGGTGTTCTCGTTCAAGCACTCTTCCAAGCTTCCGTTCGTCAAGTTCTTCCCGTCCGAAAAGGACGTCATAGAATCGTTCGCAGGCCTCGTCCGCGAAAGGCGCGCCGACGTCCTTTGTTCGTACAACGGCGACTCCTTTGACCTTCCCTACCTCCTTGAGCGCGCAAAACAAACGGGAGCAAAGTTCTCGCTGGGCCGCGACAACAAGCCGTTCAAAATCAAGAAACTCGGGCCGCGCAACAAGGTGCGCATCGGCGGCCGCATCAACTTCGACGTCTTTCCCGCGGTGTCGTTCCTCAACGTCGTGGGCGCCATCCGCCTTCCCCGCCTCACCCTCGAGGACGTCTACCTTGAAATCTTCGGAAAGGAAAAGCCCGACGTCACGGTTGCCCAGATGTGGGGCGCGTGGGAAACCGGCAAGGATTTGGACGAGATATTCGAATACTCGGCCTCGGACGCGCAGGCAACCTACGACCTGGCGCAATACGTGCTTCCCATGCAACTTGAGCTTTCCAAGCTCGTCGGCATGCCGCTTGTCGACTCGTCGCGCTCGTCCACGGGCCAACTGGTGGAATTCTTCCTGATGAGAAAGAGCTTCGAGTCGGGAGAGCTGATTCCAAACAAGCCCAAGTACGCCGAAGTCGAGGCGCGGCTTGCCAACCCCATCCAGGGCGCGTTCGTCAAAATGCCCGAGCCCGGCCTCTACGAGAACATCGCCGTGCTCGACTTCCGCTCGCTCTATCCTTCGATAATAATTTCGCACAACATCGACCCCTCGACTTTCAACTGCGACTGCTGCCCCGGCGAAGAGGCAATAGTCTCGCCCC
>CAYVQS010000069.1:0-6575 GCA_964453195.1 Microcaldota archaeon
GCCGCCGACGAAATTCGGAACTCTGCAGGAGGCGTTGGAACACCTAAAGATACGACTAAAACATCCGCTGGCGACCTATTTGTCTAAGAGCCAGATTTTGACACAGAAGAAACTTACAGACTACTAACGTGCCAAACAATCGCGTTTCCGGCTTTCTTTTCTCTGGAGACCAACCCGCGTTGTTCCAGTTTTTGTAGGTGCTCCCGAATCGTCTGGCCGCCCGTGTGAAGTTCGTGGGAAAGCTGCTTAGTCGTCTCTACGCCGTCGCGTATGGCGGACAAAAGCTTCTGCTTAGTCGCCCCATCACGGCCTTTGACTCCACACTCGCGACTAAGAGATTGGCGAAAAACAATCTCTCTTAGTGCTTCTTGCTTATGCGCCAAGTCAAGAGTAGGAAACTTGGAAGCGAGAAAGCGTGTGTTTTCCAGAAGTTTGCGGCAGTCCTTTAAAGAAATTCTAAAACAGTGAGATGCGTTCGGCGTCTTGTTGCCTTTTCGGGAATGAATGCAACTGCACCGATAACCAAGGCCCAGACAAAGTTCTCGATAATCTTGAAGAAGCTTTTGGTTCGCGGAGTAAAGCTCTACGGCATCGCCAAGATGCCCTTCGTCAACAATAAAGGCGACTAGCGCCGCCAACCGGTATTCCTCGGATTTTTCCTTTATTGCAGAGGGAAGCCTTCGTTCAAGACAGCCCGCGTCACCTAGACCATAGTGTTGCCGGATTACGAGCGCTATCGGCTTTGGAATGCAGACTTGCCAGTGTTTTTCGAAACTATGATTCGTTGGAAACACTCCAAAAACGTCGAATAGTTGTTGCAAAAAAGTACGACGAGCCAGTTCGTTTTTCTGCTTGTAAGACGCGTAAGACTTGCAGGTTCCGAGAGTACCGTCGCCCATCAAATGGGAAACTATTGCGTCAAACTCTGGCGTCACGCGTATTGGGAATTTTCCACGTATTTCGACGCCTTTTCCAGCGCTTTGATAGTACTCGACCGCCGCTTCGACAAGGCACATTTCCTCGTTTTCGGGAACGTCTTTGTCGGACACTATCTTGCAAGCTTCAACCAACACCCATAAAGGAATGTTCTTGCGACCGCCCTGCTTCCAGCTACAAACATTCCCGGCTATTTTCCCACAACAAAAACCGTAAATTGCACTTCGTCGCCTTAACTCTTCCGTAAACTCGGCAATGCTGGAGAACTTTGCCACGACATCTGAAAAAAGCCGCTTCTGCTCTTCAAGCCCGAGAGTGACGTAAATGCCAGTCGGTGGCAATTCCCACAGATGGATTTCGCGCTCCCCCATAAACTACTGACTTAACTCCGATTAAAACGCGTTTTCCAAGCTGTTTTCCACTGAACCTGGCAAAGAGCGACGTGCTGGGGCAAAAAAGGCTGTTTGAATATTAGGCGCTGTTGCGCCTTTTGCCACTGGGCCCTGAGAAGGCCTAACGGCGTTTTCCCTTTGCGGCCTTCGCGGGCTTGGCTGGCGCACGAAGTTGCGCGGGCGGCGCCTGCGCGGATTCGCCGCAGCATACGGAGTGCGCGCCGATGGCCGAAGCGGCGTGGCCGAGGAAAAACAGCGCCTGGCCAACAACGCCCGGCTGGCCGAAGAACTTGTCATAGGCCAAAAGCAGACCGGCGGCGGAGAACGCGCCCATCCCGAAGAGCATAAGCCTCCAGGCCGACCGCGCCCCGTCCTGGTCGGGCGCTGACCCGGTCTTGAAGAACACGAACGCCGCGAGGAAGAGCAGGGAATAGTCCGCCGCGGAATATAGCATCCCAAGGGCCTTTTCGAAGAACCCGGCGCTCCCGAATATCAGCGGATAGAAGACGAAGAACCATGTAGTGACCAGCACTGCGGAACCGCCGCCTACAAGCAGCAGCATGGCATAGCCCGACAGGCGCTCAAGTTTCTTGCCCTCGACGCTGTAAAGCGCGCCGGCAACGGCCGGGACGTAGGCGAACAGGAATGCGAGTTCGGCGAACGAGGGAAACGGCAGGATGCGGACGAACACCGTGCTGTCGACTGCCCAGGAAGCCAACGCGGCGAACCACAGGAAAAACCCGAGGGCGAGGAAAACCCAGCTCGTGCCAAGCGCGTTGTTTCCCAGGCGTTGGTAGGCCTTGAAGGCGAATGCCGCGGACACTAGCGCGGCCACCGGCGTTGCCCAGGCAAAAAGCGACTGCCGGGCGGCCGGGCCGAGGAAAAAGGCGGCGACGAAAACCGCGAATGCCAGAATTGCCAGTGCTTTGGAGCGGCCCATACCGACGTAAGCAATCAAGAGTATAAAAAAATGCCGATTGAAAACCCGCGTCCCCGCAACCAAAACTTAAAATAATCTCGTTCCCCAAACTCTTTTTCCGGCAATCGAAGTGGAATTTCCATGGAACGCGCTGCTTGCGGAAAAAACGGCCTATTGTCGGGACTGCTTCTCCTGCTTGCATAGCACGCGGGCCTGCGGCGCGGGTGTGGACGCGCTTTTGGGGCTTCACGAGCAATTCAAACTTCTAACGAACGGTCTGTGAAAAAAGGAGTTGAAAATCATGGTTGAAAAAAGCGTCGAAGAAATAGTCAAGGAAGGCAAGGCAGTGGTGGACTTGGCGCCAGTTGGGGCCGGGATGAAGCTCCCGAAAAAAGTCCGGGTGTTCGACACCACGCTGCGCGACGGCGAGCAGACGCCGGGAATCACGGTGACGCCGGCGCAGAAAAAGGAGTTCGCGCTCGCGCTTGACGCCCTGGGAGTCGACGTCATCGAGGCTGGCTTTCCAGTCTCTAGCGAAGGCGAGCGTCAGCTCTTCAAAGACCTGGCCGGCGTCGGAATGCACGCCAAGCTGTGCGGCCTTGCGCGGTGCGACAGGAAGGACATGGACGCCGCAATGGACTGCGGCGCCAATTACATCCACATCTTTTTGGCAACGAGCCCGATCCACATGGCGTACAAGCTCAAGATGACGCCCGATGAAGTGCTGGAAAAGGCCGTCGAGTCGGTCGAGTACGTCAAGGGCCGCGGGTTCGAGTGCGAGTTCTCGCCTGAAGACGCGTCAAGAAGCGACCTGGGCTTTCTCAAGAAGGTTTGCAGGGCCGTCGAAAAGGCCGGGGCGGACGCAATCAACCTGCCTGACACGGTCGGCGCGTCGGTGCCGCGGATGATGTTCCGCATGGTGGACGAAGTCAAGAAAGAGGTCAGGATCCCGATCTCGGTGCACTGCCACGACGACTTCGGCCTAGCGGTTGCAAACACGCTTGCCGCGGTCGAGGCCGGGGCGCAGCAGGTGCAGTGCACGATAAACGGAGTCGGCGAACGCGCGGGCAACGCCAGCCTGGAAGAGACCGTGATGGCGCTTAAGGTAATCTACGGAGTCGAGTCCAACGTCAAGAGCGAAAAATTGTACGAGACCAGCCAGCTGTGGTCGCGGACCGCCAAGTTCTATCCCTCGCCCAACAAGGCCATCGTGGGCGAGAACGCGTTTTCCCACGAGGCGGGCGTGCACGTGCACGGCGTGCTTGCCAACGCCCTGACCTACGAGCCAATAGACCCCAAGATAGTGGGCCAGAAGACGAAGATAGTCTACGGAAAACTGACGGGCAAGCACGCGGTCAAGGCGCGGCTCGAGGAAACGGGCTTCAAGCCCGACGACGAGCAGTTGGAACAGATCACGGCCAAAGTCAAGCATTTGGGCGACTTGGGAAAGCGCGTGCGCGACTTTGAGCTTAGGGCAATTGCGGAAGAGGCGTTTGGAATCAGGAAAAAGCCCAAGGCCGTGCTGGAGGAGTTTTCGGTCGTCACCGGCTTGACGGGATTGCCCGCAGCGTCCTTGAAAATGCGGGTGGATGGAAAGACCTATTCTGCGGCGCAAATCGAGGGAAAGGGGACGGTTGACGCGTCGCTTAGGGCAATACAGCACGCGCTAAAGCAGGTGAAGACCGCCTCGATGAAGGAGTACAAGCTCGAAGCCATTACCGGCGCAAGCGACTCGCTGTGCGAAGTCACCGTAGTAATGGAAACCGACGACGGAAAAGAGGCCATTGGAAAGGACGTCGGAATTGACATCGTCATGACCAGCATCAACGCCATGATGGACGCCGTCAACGGGCTGCTGCAGTAAAAGGCCGGAAACGTTTATTAGCCAAAAAACGCAGAGTCTCACTATTCCGAAGTGAACAAACTTGCCTAAGCCCCCCGCGCTTCCCTGCGAATTTTGCCCTGCAAGGCTAAAAACGGGAAAGACCCGCGCTTGCGCAGCCGTCAACCCCGGAAGCCGCATAGTACTCAAGGTTTCAAGCGAGTACGCCGTAGACGACGCCGCGCTCAAAACTATTGCGGAAACCGTCAAGGAAGAACTGCACGACAAGGACGCGCACGTCGTCGTCATCCTTGGCGGGGCCCTGAACGCGGGGGCCGGAATAACAAAGTCGCTTATTGCAACCGACTCAAAACGCGAAAGAATACTCCACGATTACCAAGACGCCCTTGAGCTTATAGAAAAAGGCGGACCGCGCAGAAAGAAGGAAGGCGGACTCCTCGAAGACCATCATGTTAGGGCATACTGGTCCGTCTATAGGAAGGGACAGCCCGTCGTTTTCAACAAGATGCAACACGCACTCGACGAACACGGGGGCGGGTTAAAGGCCGAATTGATAAAGATCGCCGACCCGCAACACCCGAACACGGAAGAACAGGCAACAAACACGTTCAAGAAAATTAACAGAACGCTTGAGCGACGAAGCGCAGAAGGAACCATCCTGGTGGGAAACGGCCTTCCCCTCGGCGACAACGACCCGATAGCGCAGGAGGTTGGACGCCACATCAACGCGGATTTTGTGATTTACCTATCCAGGGGCGAACCGGGCGTAATGGCGCGGCCTGGCGGAATGCAATACCAATTCATCGAAGGCGCGTTGCCGGTTGCAACGCGGTTTGGCAAGAAAAGCGGCACCGTTGGCGGGCCGGGCTCCAAAGCCGAAATAGCAATCGAATACAGCGCGGAACGGCCCACGATACAATGCAAAATCGAAGGACTGCGACAAGCAATACGTGGATTGCACAATCTGAAAACGGGATCGGTCTATTGCATAGACCGCGTACGGCGCCAGGCAACTCCCCGAAAACTCTGACGCGCAAACGTTCTCGGCGGGGGCATTCTTGCCCTCGATTTTACCGGATTGCCTCTTCTTGGGTGTTTTTCAAAGTTTTTCCGCGAGCAGCACGAACATCTTGCTTCCATAGTAAGTCACCACTTTTTTTACTTCAAAATCGTCTCCAACTATGCCGGCGAGCTCGCCGGCGCACCTGCATTCCTTCCAGTCCCTTCCCGTCTTTTTGCAGCCGGGAACCCCTCCGCACCGGTTCCAGTCCGAGACCACGAGAAACCCCCCGCTCTTAAGCGCCGACGCCGCGCTGCGCAACACTTTCCGCTTTCCGGCGTCGTCAAAGCGCGAAAGGCCGCCGCTCATCAGCGACACCAATGCGAACTCCCTCTTCCACCTCAAAGGAAGCTTCCTTGAATTCGCGGCCGCGAAGACCGCGTCGGGATAGTTCCTGCGCGCTTCAAAAACCGCTTCCTCGCGAAGGTCCACTCCGACTGCGGAAAAGCCAAGCGAAGACGCCAGGCCAGCAAACACGCCCTGCCCGGTTTCCAAGTCCAGGCTCCGGCCCCGGGGCAACAATGCAACTAGGTCAAAGAACGCCTCCTCCTGGCTCGCGTCGGGAAGCCGCGAAGAGGACGACGCCGACCCGAACCCGCAAACAAATTCCATAAAACGAGTAAACCTATCTGAAAATAATATACTTTTCAACTGATTTTTTGGCAAAATAACAATATTTAAAAGAAAATTAGGCGTTTGTCGTAACATGGAGACTGCGCTCGATTTGAAGGATAGGAAGATCTTGTACGAGTTGGACGCCAACGCCAGGCAGAGCGACGCAGAAATAGGGCGGAAAACGGGCTTGAGCAAGGAAGTGGTGAATTACCGGATCAAGCGCCTGGTCGAGGCGGGCGCGATAAGGAATTTCTGCACAATCATCGACGCGTCCCGGCTCGGGTACCTAAGCTGCAGGGTTTTCCTGAAGTTCCAGCACGACGACCCTGCCCGGGAAAAGAGGATGATAAAGTTCTTCACCGACGAGCCTGGGGCGTGGTGGGTGTGCTCCATCGACGGGTCGAAGGACCTGGCGGTGGTGGTGTGGGCGAGGGACGCTTACGAATTCTACGCTTTCGTGGAAAAGGTGCAGCGGGAATTCAAGCCGGTAATCAAGGACGCGTTCACGGCAATCTACGCCCGGTTCTACCAGTATCGGCGCGCCTACCTGCTTGGCAAAGGAGAAAACGACGCGCCTGCAATGGAAAGCTGTTCCTCGGAAAAGGCGGAAGTGGACGAAACCGACCTGGCGATATTGAAGAAAATGGCGGCGAACGCGAGAATGCCCACGGTGAAGATTGCGTCGGAAACCGGCCTGACGGCCTCAGTGGTGAATTACCGGATAAAAAAACTGCTGGAAAAAAAAGTAATCCAGGGCTTCTGCGCAGCGCTCGACCTACAGAAAATCGGCCGGCACCTTTACAAGCTGAA
>CAYVQS010000070.1:0-6522 GCA_964453195.1 Microcaldota archaeon
GCCGTCGGTTAATAACTTTGTTTCTGGCGCGTTTACTGATTTCGCGCGCCTGGCGGCGTGTGGGCATTTAATGAAAACACTGGTTACTGGCGGAGCCGGCTTCATCGGCTCCCACCTCGTAGACGCCCTAATTTCCAAGGGCCACGACGTAGTCGTCCTCGACTCCCTCGTCGAGCAGGTCCACGGCAAAAACGCAAAGCCTGCCAATCTCAATTCCAAGGCACGCTTCATCCAGGGCGACGTCCGCGACGCCAAGGCAGTCAAGTCGGCGCTGGAAGGCGTCGAACTAGTGTTCCACGACGCGGCCGAAGTCGGCGTCGGCCAGTCCATGTACGAAATCACGCGCTACGTCGACGCCAACTGCAACGGCACCGCAGTCCTGCTCCAAGCGCTTGCCGACGGCAACCACTCTGTCAAGAAGCTCGTCGTGGCCTCTTCAATGTCCATCTACGGCGAAGGCGCGTACGAGTGCCCCGCGTGCGGCATCGTCTATCCCAAGCTCCGGCCCGAAGCCCAGCTTGGAAAAAAGGACTGGGAACTGCACTGCCCCAACTGCGGCAAAGTCCTCAAGCCAATCCCGACTTCCGAAGACAAGCCCCTTTACCCGACTTCGGTCTACGCCACCACCAAGCGCGACCAGGAAGAGCTCTGCCTCGAAGTCGGCCAGGCCTACGGCATCCCAACGGTCGCCCTGCGCTATTTCAACACCTACGGCCCGCGCCAGTCGCTTTCCAACCCCTACACCGGCGTGGCCGCCATCTTCTCCTCCCGCATCAAGAACAACAATCCGCCGCTCATCTTCGAAGACGGCCTCCAAAGCCGCGACTTAATCTCGGTCCACGACATAGTCGCCGCCAACCTCCTGGTCTCCGAAAAATCCGCCGCAAACTTTGAGTCCTTCAACGTCGGCACAGGAAAACAGACCACGGTCCTCGACGTCGCCCGCGTCCTTGCAAAGCTCTACGGCAAGCGCCTCGAGCCCGGAATCGCCGGCAAGTTTCGCGCCGGCGACATCCGCCACTGCTACGCCGACATTTCCAAGATTTCCCGCCTGGGCTTCAAGCCCAGCGTTCCCTTCGAAAAAGGCATGGCCGAGCTCGTGGCCTGGGGCGAAACCGTTTCCGCAGTTGACCGCGTGGACTCGGCCAAAAAAGAGCTGGAAAAACGCAAGCTAACTGCCTGAACCGGTGTGCCCCTACTTGAACCGCTCCCGCAAACCCCCCCGGCCCCGCGACACCGGCCGCGCGTCTTCCAACCCCCTCGTCACCGTCGTCGTCCCCGCCTACAACGAGGCCAAGTACATAAGAAAATGCGTGGACTCCCTGCTTTCCCAGTCGTACTCCCCGCTTGAAATCATCGCCGTGGACGACGGCTCTTCCGACGGCACGCTCCAGGTCCTGCGCCAGTACGAGGCCAAGCACAACAACTTCCGCCTCATCACCCAGCAGCACGAGGGGCCGGGCGCCGCCCGCAACAAGGCCGCCCGCGCGGCAAAAGGCAAAATCCTCGTCCTCATCGACGCAGACATGTACTTCGACAAGAACTACGTCCGCGAACTAGTCGCGCCCATAATCGCCGGCAAGGCAGTCGGCACGTACCACTGGGGCGAGCGCATCGGCAACCCCGGCAACATCTTCGCGCGCTTCAAAGGCACGCCGCACACCGTCGAGTCCGAAAAGGATTTCCACGGCGTCTTCCGCGCCATCCTCAAGGACGCGTTTTTGAAGGTCGGCGGCTTCGACAATTCCGCGGACTATTTCGACGACGGCACATTGTCCTCGAAGTCCAGGCTTGCGCCGGTCAAGGTGGCTTCGGCCATATGCTACCACAACAACGCCGAAACGCTCTCCGAAGTATTCAAGGACTACCGTTGGCGCGGCCGCTCGGCAGTCAAGTCCCCCCTTTTGGCCAAGAAATACGCGTTCGCCGGCGGCCTGTTCTTCGGCGGCCTGATTTCCCAGCTTATAATCATCATCTACGCGCCGCTGTTCGCCCTTGGCCTTTACCTCCTCTCAATCCTCGCCGTCGGCCTGGCCGGCGCCATCCGCTTTGGGGACCTGCGCGCCCTCTATTCCTACGCGCCCTATCTTGGGGCAAAGTACTACGGCTTCTTCTCAGGCACGCTCACCGGCCTCTACTCCTCCAGGAAAGGAAAATAGCCAAAAATAGTTTTTCCGGGCCCGCTGCCTTTTCTCCGGCAACCCGTCAATAAAATTCGTGCGTCCTGATTCCGACAAGCCAGCAGTACGCCCGGCTCATTGCGTTCGCAACCCGCGACAAAAACCCGTTCCCGCCGACCACCCGGCACGTCATTTTCCGAAACAGCGCGCCGTCGCCCACTCTTCTTTCCGCCTGGATTTTGCGCCGCTCCTCCATTATCGCCCCGAAGTTTTTGGCCAGCCACCAGTACGCCTTCATCCTCGGCCAAAGCGACCCGTCCCGTGAAACCAGCGCCTTAAAGTTGGTTGCAACTATTCCCGCAACCAAAAACGGAAGCGTCTTTACCAGGGTCGCGGGCTCGAAGAACAGCATCCAGTCCGTTATCCTGTTCTTTTCGTAGAAAAAAGCGTACCTTGAAATCGCCCCGCTTGACTTCACCGTGGCCTGGCCGTAGTGCATCACCCGCGCCTGCGGCACCTTCTTCAGTTCGTACCCGTTTATCCGCGCCTTCATCGACAAATACATGTCCTCATAGTAGAGGAAGTGCGGTTCGAAAAACGGCGTTCCGGTCTTTTCCCGGTCCAGGAGCGGCGAACACCCGGACACCAAAAACACCTCTTGAGGGTCCTTGAGCACGCCGGGAATGCAGTTGAGCACCGGCGTCACCCCCTCGTTGCCGCAAAACGCGCCCGGGTCCTCGCCGGGGCCGTAGATCTTCGGGTCCACGGCCGCAAGCGACTCGTCCGCCTTGATTGCCTTGAGCATTTCCGTGCCCCACGCCCGGTCCACCACGGTGTCGTTGCTGAGCAAAATCACGTACCGCGCCGAGGCCTTGGAAAACCCGTAGTTGTTTCCGCCCGTGAAGCCCCGGTTCTCCTCGATCCGGTGCACCTTGACCCTTTTTTCCCCGGCGAATTCCTTCTTCAGCCGCGAAGCGTCTTCCGGCGTCGACCCGTTGTCGACAATCACTATCTCGTACTCTTCCTTGTTGACGAAGCCGCGTTTCAGCACGCTTTTCACCGCGCCCACGGTGTACTCTGCGCCGTTGTAGTCCAGCACCACCACCGAAACGTCCGGCTTCATTTTTCCCCGCCGCCCAGAGTCTCGTAGCACTCCAATCCCACAATTCCGCAATACATTTTCGAAACAGCGTTGACTGCTTTTCCCAAAATCCCCTTTCCCGGCAGCATCCTGCACGTGTGGATTTTCAGAATCGCCTCGTCCCCCGCCCTTCTTTGCGCCTGTATGGCTTTTCTCTTTTCCATCAGTTTCCCGAAGTTCGCCACCACCCACCAGTACGCCGCGAGCCGCGCCTTGAACGACTCGAAGTCCAGCCCCGCAACGTCCCTTGCCACTGCAGTGATTGCGTCGGCCGCCACCAGCGGCGCCAACCTGATTTCATTCGCAGGCGAATAGAACAGCGTCAAGTTGGAGAGCCGGTTGCGTTCGCTGAGGAACGTCTTCAAATAGCTCTTTTTTCCGACCGTCACCGACCCGTAGTGCAAAAGCCGCGAGCCGGGCGCCAGCCTGATTTCCTGTCCCCGCAGCAGCGTCAGCATCGTCAAGTACGCGTCTTCGTGATAAATGAAATAGTCTTCGTCGAACGGCTTGCCCACGAGCTGCTTGTCGTACATCATCGAGCACGCGCCGGCAGTCGGAAACGGCTCGTTCAGGATTCCCTGCACCGCCCGCTCGACGAGGCTGGCGGCGCCGACTTTTTCCTTGTGCGCCGGGCCCTCGTCCGGGCCGTAAATGTCGGACGTCGGCGTGCTGACGACCGCGACGTTGGGGCCGAACTGCCCCAGCATCGCAGTTCCCCACCCTCTTTCCACTAGCGTGTCGTCGTTCAGAATCGCTACATATCTTGCCCGCGCCAGGGGAGCAGCCCAGTCCACTGCGCCAGCCAAGCCAAGATTCGCTCCAGTCGCTACCACCTTGACTCTCTTCTCAGTCCTGAACGCATTCTTCAGCGTCTCGTACTCGCCTTCCCTCGACCCGTTGTCGACAACTATGACTTCAAAATTCTCTTTTTTGGTAAACCCGTCCTTCAGCACGCTCTTCACGGCCGGCACCGCGTACGCCGCGTTGTTGTGGTTGACCAGCACCACGCTGGCGTCCATTTTCCCAGGCATTTTTCGTCCCATTTCGTTTTCCCCACGCGCTCTTCTGGCCGCTTAGCCGGCCAGTTGGCTGTCCGCCGCTATTTCCTTCTCTTTTTTGCCTTCGCCCGGCCGCCGGCCTTGGTGCACGTCACGAGCAAAAAGTTCTGCCCCGAATCGTACTCTATTTTGTGCTTCGCGCCGGTCAGTTGCCCGACTTTTTCCGGCGTCGGCATCCAAAGGTGCTCTGGGTTCTCGACGAGGTCGACGTCGTAGTCCTTTTTCGCCGCGTTGGGCAGGGTAATCAGCACCTGCTTGTTCGCCACCCTCAGCGACTCGGCGACTATTTTCTTCGCGACTTCGAACGGCACGTGCTCCAGAATTTCGGGCAGCATCACGGTCTCGTATTCCCCGGTCTTGAACGGCATTTTCGTCGCGTCGCCCTGCACGAACGTCAGGTGCGGGAACTTTTTCGCCGCGATTTCCACCCGCCGCTGCGACAATTCCAAGCCGACTTGTCCGCCGGTGCGGTCCAGCACTATTCCTGTGCCGCTCCCGACTTCAAGCGTCTTGCCCGTCCTGTTCTTCTTCAGCCACCCTATCCTCTCGCGCTGCATTGGAAAATCGTAAATCCTGTCCGGAATCCCGGCGTACACCACTCCCTCGACAAAAGTCCTAAACGCCCGCCACGCGCGTGTCTTCTTCACTCTTTCCTTCAAGCCCATTTTCCACCGTCTCCTCTTTTCAGCAAAACTCCAAAAACCTCTTCGTCAGTTGCCTGAAGCTGCGCCGCTTCACAAGCCCCGCGATGTTTCTTCCAATTGCGTTTCTCCTTTTCCCGTCGCGGACTATTGCTCCTATCGTTTTCCTCAAGTCCCCGGCATCTCCGTCTCTGAATAGCACGCCGTACTCGTCGCGCCCCACTTCTTCCTTAAGCGGCGGAATGTCCGAGCAAATCGGGATGCGCCCGCCCGCCCACGCCTGCGCAAGCACCGCGCTCTGGTCAATCTGCCGGTACGGCAGCACGACGAAGTCGGCCTTCGTGAAAAGCGCTTGTTTCTCCTGTTCCGTCACGAACCTTCCAATCGCGGTCACGTTCGCCATCTTCGCCGCCTTCGCCAGCACCTTTTCCCTGAAGTCTATGTGCTTTTTTTTCGGCTTTGGGTAGAGCCCGCCGGCAATCGTCAAGTGCGCGTTTTCCATTCCTTCGACCGCCTCGAGCGCCAAGTCCGTGCCTTTTGCCGGCGTCATGAACCCAAAGCACAGCAGCTCCACCCTCTTGGGGTCCATCTTCTTTGGCGTCTTTCTCTCCTGCGGAATCGGAATGGGCACGACCTCCACTTTTCCCCGCGCCAGCGTAGTCTTCTCGAACCGCTGCTTGGCGTGATTAGTATGCACTACTATCCTGTTGCACGCCAGCGCGGCCGTGGTGTGCATCGCCACAATGTACGCCGTCACCGCGGCGTTTTTCTCCGGCGCCACCGTGTGCAGCACCAGCGTGGTGTTTTGCCCCATCATCTTGAGCCAAAGCAGCATCTTGGGAAAGAACACGGGGTTGTAGAGACTGTATTCGTGCTCGATTATGACCTGGTCAAAGTTTCCCTTCGCGATTTGCCTCGCAGCGTTCCAGTAGGAAAGCGGGTTGTCCTTCTCCAGCACCGCCACGGCCTTTCCGCCGTATTCGTGGCCCTTGAACGAATATACTCTTACGTAGGCGCCGTTCTTTTCCAGGGCCTCGGCGTAGCTGCAGGCATACCTTCCGATGCCGCACTCTCGCGGCGGAAAAGACGACAGAATCGCAATTCTTTTCATTTCACCACTTTTCACTCGCTTCGTCTTTAATTTCCTATCTTCCCGCGCCGGTTTCGCGGCTTAGGCCAGCTCGTACAAGTAATAGTCGGTTTCGGCGCCTTTCCTGCTGGCGATTTCCCGGTACCCGAGCTTTTCGGTGACAAGCAGCGCGGTCTTCATCTTTCCGCCGGTCTTTTCCACGTCCCATTTCCTGGCCTCAACAAGCTTCTGGTTCAAGTCGAGCTTGGGGCAGCGCCCCTTGTCGATGGAGTCGAACTGGAAACAGCTGATTTCCAGCATCTGGGAAAGCTCGATGCAGTCCGCCTTGCAGTCGCCGTCCAATATTGCCCCAAATCCTTCGAGTTTCCCGTCCTTCTTCGCCTGGTAGACCATCTCAAACGGCCGGTCCCCCATCAATTTCTTGACCTGCCAGTTCCAAGAATACCCCTCGGAAAACAGCCGGCCGTACTGT
>CAYVQS010000071.1:0-6477 GCA_964453195.1 Microcaldota archaeon
AAGTCCGACTTTTACGTTTACAAGCCGTCGGCCCTCTTTGCCGAAAAGACGGCCAATTGCCTGGTGCAGGTCAAGCTGTTAGGCGGCGAGCCTGGGTTCGCCGCGTGGTACAACTGGGAGGCAATCCCCAACCGCGGGCCGTTTTCCTCTAAGGACGCGGCGCAGCAAGCGGGCCAGCAGTTCGTAATGAGCGACGTTGTGCAGCGGGGCGAGGCAATAGTTGCCAATCCCCAGCTTGCCGAGTTCTGCAGGCTTTCCGCCGCGGGAACCGAGGCCCCCGCTCCGAGCCCAAGCCCGTCTCCAACGCCCGCGCCAAGTCCCACGCCAAGCCCCGAGCCAACTCCCGAGCCCGTGTGCGAGGCCAAAGGGGAAATAATCTTCGAGCCCACGCAGGGCGTGTGGCAGGACGACTATGATTTTTCAGATGCCCCCGGCAGGCAAATAGTGCGCACGGGGCTTGGCCAGTACCGGGCCGAGCTGCCCATGGTCAAGGGCAGGCAGTCGCTCATATTCGGCCTGAGGGGAGCCGCGCCGGACGCGGCCAGCGACCACGACCGCAAAATCATCAAGGTGAGGGCGAACGTCACCGGCACCGGGAAGGTGCCGTCGAGAATCAAATTCACCCTCAAACAGGGAGGCGCGGCCAAGGACGTTTACGAGACCGCGTCGCTTGTCGACATTCCGCTTCTGCCGCCGTGCGGGCCGGAAAGGCCGTTTGAGTTCGACTACCCCAACGAGCTTGGCATGCCGCAGGCGGCTCCGTTCACCTTCGATTCTGCGGGAGGGTATGGCTTGAACGCGGAACTCGTGCGGGCGGACAGCGGCAAGCCTACCGGCGTGCAGACGACCGTGTCAGGCAACGTCGTCGAGACCTTCGGCCCCAGGACCACTTTCCTGTTTGCAACACTCAACCAGACCATGGCGCCGGCGCAACAAGTGGCGATTTCAGCGTGGACGAGGAGCCTTGCAATCTCGTCGCGGGACACCATTCCGGACTATTACCCCCTTGCACAGGGCCGCCGTGCGTTGCCAATCCTGATTCACCCGATTCTGCAGTCTTACTACGACACCGTCCTTGCCGCCAACAAAAGCTGGGGCGTGTGGTGGAATACGCACGGGGAAAACGCCACCACCACCGAACTGATCCGCGCACGGTACCGGAGAGAGGCTATTGCCGCCGCAGTGGCCGACCGGATCGGCACCGGAGCACGGCTTGGCAACGCCGACCGGATAATTGCCGTGTTTCCCAGCACGGAAACCGCGCAGCTAGTCAGCTTTCCCATTGCGGGGCTGGCCATTTCGAGAAAAGTAATGATTGCGGCCTATTCGCCCGCGCTTTCGCCGATGCAGCACGACACGGTTGCGCATGAAATTGCGCACACCTTGCCTTATCTCTGGTCGAGCACCCAAATGCTTGCCGGCTGCGGCAAAGACTATCACAACGACGGCAACCTCACTGCGCACGGCTTCCGCGTCACTTACGCAGGCGCCCCCGCCACGCGGGTACACGTTCCTGCCGGGGGCGCGCTGTCCATAATGGGGCCCGCGTTGCCCGTGGTCTACACTGCCGGTTCTTACACTATCTGGAACGACCAGTGCACTTACGCGCACTTGGCCGGCGCATTGCAGGCGCGGCCCGACCCCAAGCTGCTGCTCGTCCGCGGAACGCTTGTCCGGCTAGGCGGCGAGCATTTCACATTCATGAACCCCGCGTATGAACTTGAAGGTCCGGAACCTGAAAAAGGCGCCGGAAGCTGGTGGCTTTCCGCAAAAGACGGCCGAGGCGAAGAGCTTGCAAAATACTATTTCGAGCCCGAATGGCTCTTGGAGACCGAACAAGGCCTGGCGGAACGAGACGTGGCTGCCTTTTCGCAGGACGTTTTGTTCGACGAAAAAACAATTGCAATCGAGCTTTATTCCCCCGAAGGCCTGGAAGCAACGCTGTCCCTGAGCTCGCACGCGCCCAATGTGCAAATTCTTTCGCCGCAAAACGGTTCAAACATAGAACCAGTCGACGGAAAGGCGAACGTCACTTGGCTTGCGGCCGACGCCGACCGCGATTCGCTCAAATATGCCGTATTGTATTCCTCCGACGGCGAGAACTGGCAGGAACGGGCTTTTGAAATCCCTGAAACAAGCGCACAAATCGCCCTCGACGCCGCGCCCGACCACTGGGTAAAGGTAATTGCCACCGACGGCGCGCGCAGCGGCTCGGCGACAGTGGCGTTTTCCACGCGCGCTAAACCCCCGCAACCTTCTGCGCAACCGGCATCGGCGTCGGGGCTCGACTTGCTTTCCAACCTGTCAATCGACCTGTCGTTCCTGCCGCCGCAGCTCGCAGAACTCCTCGGGAACGGATTTGTAGAACTCAAAATAGGCGACGGAACCGGCGTCCGCAGCTTTTGGTTCTCTCTAGAAGGCGGCAAAATGGTGTCGGCAGAGCCGCCGGTCAAAAGCGCGCCTGCCGCGGCGGTTGCCATGAGGCGTTCGGTGTTCGACGCAATCGCCAATTCTGTTGACCCGCAGAACGCGGCAAAGCTCGCGGCCAAAAACGGCGCGGCGCCCGTGGCATTTGCCGACGGCTTAAAACAGGCGGCTTTCGACGGCGCAAAAAACGCGCTTGACGCAAAGGAATTTTCGCCTGCGCCCGATACCCCCGTTGTTTTCCACGGCCGCTCCGCCGTAGTTGTCGCGGGTCCCGGAGGCCGTCCCTCTCTTTCGATTCCCAACGAAAGGTATTTGCCGGTAATGAACGGCTACGGCGCGCCTCTTGGCGCCACTACCCGCGAAGCCATTGCCCAGACGGCGAAGGCGGGTCTTGGCTTTTCGAAGGACGCGGGAATAGTCGCGGCAGACGTGGCAACCGGCAGGCCGTTGCTTGAACCCACGTCGACCACTCTTGCGGCGTTCCTTGCCGCAGGAAGCACGGAAACGCCGGCAAAAGCGGCGTATTACGGCGCCACGGGCGCGAAAAAGGCGTATGAAAATGCAAGGAAAAAAGCCTGAAACCGCAAAGCCCGCGGAAGCGCCGAAGGCCGGCGCGTGGAAAACAATAGCGTTCGCCATCGTGGCATTGGCCGTTCTGGCCGTCGCCGGCGTTGTTTTGCTTTGGCCCGAGGCGTTGAAGTTGCCCGGAAAATCTTCCTCGTCACTTTCGGCCGACGGCTTGCCCGAGGCTTCCGATTTTACGCCGCAAATCGACGCCTCGGCGATTTATGCCGCGCTTGAGGAAAACGGCGTTCAAGGCGCACTCGTCGAAATCGGGGCGGGCAAGACTATGGTGTCGCTTACCGTGCCGGCGGGCGCCGATGGAAGGAAAACGGCGTTTCTCGCTATTGGAGCGGCAGGGGCGCTTTCGCCCGCTTCCCACACCGTGACCGTCGAGGCCTTCGAAGGAGCGGGCAAGAAAACCTATTCCACGGGCGCGGCCAACGTGCACGCACTGCTGGGCAAGACCATAAGCGAGGAAGAATTCGAAAAGCGGGTTTCGGAAAGCTAGAGCGCGGAACGGGCCTTGTTCCCGCACTGCCTCGTGTGGCATGCCTTAAAGTTTTTTGCCATCCTGATTATTCAATGAAAAAGGCCCTGCGCGTTTTGGTCGCCGGCGTGCCTACCGCCGGGCTTCCTGCCCAGGGCTGGCGCCACAAGGTGACTTTCAAGGTCAGGGGCAAGACGCCCGAGGCGCCGGCGGACAAGCTGTTCGAGGCCTTCGTTCCCGGCGAGACCAACAGGCTGCGCAGGCGCGTGGTCCGCGCGCTTAAGGAAAGCGGCGAGCTTTCCGTGCGCGGCGTTTCGGTAGAAGTAGATGACTTGGGCGAAATAATTCCCGAAGGCCTTGCCTCCCGCAATTTCCAGGGCTCTTTCGGCCTGGGCGAGTCCGAAATGGTCGAGGCTGCAAAACAGTTTGCCGAGGAAAGCAAGGGCTACGACTTGTCGATTCTCGTCGGTGGCGACCACGCCGGGGCTCTGCTGCTTTACGGCTTCGAAGGCAGGGTGGCGCGTTTCGACGAGCACTCGGACTCGTGCGATTCGCCGGATACGTGCCCCAAGCCGGTGATGCGCAACAACTACGTCTGCGCCGCAATCCGCGTCGGCCTTAAAAGTGCAGGCGAAATTTTAGGCGTCGGAATCCGCGAAGGCAAGGGGCCTTACGAAACAGTCCCGCACGCCAAGGACTGCAGCGTCCTGGACATTGACTTGGACGTCCTTGCGCAGAAGCACGGCGTGAAGACCCGCTACAGCAAAGGCAACTTGTCGCCCGACGACCTGGTGGGCGCGGTGCGCGCCAACGCCCCGCGGGCAATAGGCTTCTTCGAAGCCGTCGAGGGCGACGAGGCGGCGCTGGCCCTTGTCGAAAAGCTTGCAGTAGAGGCCGCAATCGCCTGTGCAAAGAACGCTTAGGGCCTCCTCTGGGCCCGGGAGTGTTGCCGGCGTTTTTTTCAGAAAACTTATTATATTCCCCCTCAGTACTTGGGCGCAGGGAGGGGAAACGTTTGAACAAAATTATTGCAGTTGTACTGATTGCGTGCGTTTTTTTGGCGGGTTGCACAGGGGTCCCGGACCAGGGTGCTGTTCCGGTGCAGGTCAATGCCTGCGCCGACTTGGCCTGCCTCAAGGCCCAGTTGTCCAATAGCTGCGGCCCGGCCAACGCCACTGTTGTCCGCGAGGGCGTGACTGCGTTCCTCGAAGTGCTGCCTCGTTCAGACGATGCCTGCGACGTGTTCGTCCAGCTCAACGACATAGTGCTTCTGCCAAATGCCACTGAAGAGAACAAGCAGGCGCTTGAACGCGCCCGGCCGTTTTTCAACGTTGCAAACATGGTGTGCCGGCTTGAAAAAACCGAGGGCGATTTGCTTGACGACCCGCTGTTCTTCGTCGACAACCAGACGCTTCAAAAGTGCCGGGGCGTTCTCAAGGACCAGATAGACAGCCTTCGGCCGGCGCTGCTTGCAACTCCAACCCCCACGCCGACGCCCCTGCCGGTCTACAACGGGACTTGCGTTGCTGCCAATGCCGTTGCCGCTCCAGTTAACGGCACATGCACGTTGGTTTCCTGCATTCCGGGCTTCTACGACGCCGACGGCGATGTCGAAAACGGCTGCGAGTCACGGACTCCCGGCGCGCCCACTGCTGCTCCGAACGCAACTGCCGAGCCTTCTGCAACCGTTGCCGCCAACGCCACTCCCGCCTCGACGCCGGCTCCAACAGCCAATGCCACGGCATCCGCGTCACCCGCGCCTACTCCGGCTTGCGCCTTGGCAAATGCCGTTGCGGACTTTTCCAACGGCTCCTGCAGGATTGTCGCCTGCAACCGGGGCTGGGCAGACTGCGACGGAGTCTTTACAAACGGCTGCGAAATGAATGTCCTCGCGAGCGTCAGCAACTGCGGTTCCTGCACAACGGCGTGCCCTGCACGCGCCAATTCCAATCTTTATTGCAGCAACGGAGTCTGTGGCTTCGCCTGTAGCCCCAACTATGCCAACTGCAACGGAAATCCGACAGACGGCTGCGAAGCCAACCTGGCGTCCAGCACCACCAGCTGCGGTTCCTGCACAACGGCGTGCCCTTCAGTGGACCATGGCACTCCGGCGTGCACTGCCGGCGTCTGCAGGTTTGCCTGTAACCCGGGTTTTGGGGACTGCAACTCTTATTCCGGGGACGGCTGCGAAACCCTCTTGGGATCGGACAAAGACAACTGCGGCGCCTGCGGCCATGCTTGCGGCGTCTTCGGCTCGTGCACCAACGGCCAATGCAGCTAAGGCGTTTTCTCCCGGCCGCGGCCGAAGCTAGTCGCCCGTGCGGGGCTAGGCGGGGCTCGTTCGAAATAGCGAAGCACCTGCTTGAAAAGAGGCCGGAGAACATGACGAACTTCTGTTCCGACGTGGTCCGGCTCGAAAAGTTCTGCAAGGAGCGCGGCATTCCCTTCGTAAAAAAAGACACCGGCGACCTGGACGGCACGTCCAAGGAACTCGTCCGAAAGGCCCGGCAAATCCTGGCCCAAGGCTAGTTTTTCGGGGGAAAAAGAAATAGAAAAGGCGGGGAAAAATTCCCCGCCGGGAAAAGGGGGTCTTACGCGGGTTCTTTGGCTGCTTCGAACAGGGCCTTTACTGCCACCACGCCTGCGGCGGGTGCCACGAAGGCCTGGAAGTTCGTCAGGACTCCCTGGACGAATCCGGCAGCGCCTGCAATGGTAATCGTCGAGAAGACCACTGCGACTACTGCGTTCAAGGCGCCTGCGGTTGCCATCAACGCGATGGTTGCCACAAGAAACTCCGTGGTTTCCTTTGAGGACACGTTGATGAAGCCAACTATCAAGCCCATCAGGACCAGCACGGTCGTTGCTGTTGCTTGAAGGTCGCCTCCCAACAGGCCGGCGAGCACTGCGAGCGCCATGCCGCCTGTGAATGCCCAAGCGCCTATTTTGGGCATCATGTCTGGTTGCTTCTTTGCCATTCGTTCACCTCGAGGTAAAAAACC
>CAYVQS010000072.1:0-3122 GCA_964453195.1 Microcaldota archaeon
AGCGCGGCGACAGAATCGCCCAGATGATAATCCACAAGGTCGAACAAGCCGCTTTTTCCGCCGCCACTTCCCTCTCGGAAACGGCCCGCGGCCACGGCGGCTTCGGCTCCACCGGAAAAAATTAGTTACTGCTTTTCGTCGAATTTTTTTACTCTTGCGTCTATTTCCGGTTTTCTATTCCAATTCAGCCACCACTGACGGTCATGGCTAGATGGATGTTTAACTAGCAGTCCTTGTTTTCTCAATTTTTCTGCTTCGTCTATGACTTTTCCTCGTAAGTGTGCGGGGAAGCTCTTCTGAAGATTGCTTTCGCTAATGTGGTGCGTTCCCCACGCACCAATCCTGTGCATCTTACGCAGTAGAAGATCTTGTATTTCTTCGGATTCCATGAAGATCCCCTATTGTATGTTTTTTAGTAGTTCAATCCACACTTAGTATTGTATTCTTTTTGCATTTAAACATAAACATTATTAAACACTACTTTCATATATGGTTTTGTTCTTCGAATGCTCCCACGGCATTCCGAGCACGTTTTGGCTAAAGGAGAGGTGAAGCCAGTAATGAAGGCGACTGAGGAGGGGCTATCGGCGTTCGTCCGGTTCTTTGGGGCGTCTCCGTACATTCGAGTTTTGGATTTCTTTTTAACTTACCCCAAATTCGACTATTCTAAATCACAAGTGGCCGTTGAAACGGGCGTATCTAGGGTTACCCTCGACAAGATTTGGGGAACGCTTCTCGAATACGAGCTCATTCGTTTGAATAGGAGGATGGGCCGTGCAGAATTGTACGTCTTGAATACGCAGAATCCCAAGGTAAAGATGCTGATTCAATGGGATTACCAGCTTTCCTTGGACTTGGCGGATAGTCTAAAGCCGCATGCATCCAGGGGCTTAGTTACTACGGTAGCATAGCCGTTACCAAAGCCGTTTTATTTTTCCCCGTTCCCTATTTTCTTCTCGTTTTCCGCGAGTTGTTGAAAAATGGCCAATCTTCGTCAAATCGTCTGCGTCACCATGGGCCACTTTTTTTAATTAGTATTTTTCACTGGAAAGTAGCTCTACTTTGTTTTTTTATCGTGACTACTATTCTTTCTTTCGTGGACCCGGATTCTTCGAAAGTATTCCTGCAAGATTCACCTTGTTCTCAAGCACTTCTTTCGCACGATTTTAGGGATGAATTGCTTGGTCAAATAACGCAACGCATAGGTAGTTCCACTTATTCGATAAAAAAGAAGGCAAAAGTCGAACCCAGGACCTGGCAACGGTTTTTGTCTGGTCGGCCTGTGGAAGTCGCTTCTCTTGAGAAGCTTGTTTCGGCAGCAGGCATGCGTTGGTCGGACGCCGAAGCTGCCGTTTTGCAAATCGATCGCATAATTGACTTGCACTTGCCGTTGGATTTCCACTGTTTTGAAGGCGCTCGTTTTGATGCAGCGATTTTCAACGAAGGTCGAATTCGCAGTCGCGGCCTTGAATACACTAACAAAAGCCGCCAATTGCTCGAGCGCGTAAAGGCGTGTTTCCGAAAAATTGTCGGAACCTATTCTTTTGGCGAGTGGACCGACCCGAGGATGGATGCAATCACTATTTCGTTTCCTTCGTTGGTGGCAAAACGGTATTTGAAGCTCGGAATAGTGCCCGGTCTTGCAAAGGCGCATCAAGACGTCGGAGTTCCCGAGAACATAATTAGGGACGTCGAACTTTCGCGCGCGTGGTTTCAGGGAACGTTGAGCGAAGAGGCGTGTTTTTTTCCATTCATAACTGAACGCTCTAACACGTTCTATGTGTACCCCCGCATACAGATAAATCGCAATTCCTTTTTACCCGGGGCATATCCCGGGATAATTAAAGGCAAGTACTATTACCAGAACGAAGGTAAATTGTCTTCGTTCGAAAATTATTGTCGGTTATCTTCGAACGAGGCAGTAATGCTTTCGCGTCTCGGCGTACGCGCCTCTTTGGGGTGCAGAAGAGTCTATCGCGCCTCTGATGGATTTGTCACTGGAACTTTTTCCGTTACAATCATAGGCGCGCAAGTAGAGGTCTGGGCGGATAGCATAGGTTTCGAGTTTTCTTGGCAGAAAAAGCTCTACGACTTTCTTTTCGAAAATTGGGGCCGGCTTTCGAAATCAGCGGTTGGCGACTTTGTATTCGACTTTTATAGTTTCTTGCCCAAGGATAGTATTGGCAAGCGGAGAATTGCCAATAGCCGGCATTTGTCTGCTGAGCAAAAAAGCGAGTTGTTAGGTTATGCTTCGCCAACCAATAGTTTGTGTGATGGGTCATGTGGATCATGGCAAGACGTCCCTACTTGACGCCATCCGCAACACCAAGGTCCAGTCCCGCGAGGCCGGCGCAATCACCCAGGCAATCGGCGCGTCGGAAATCCCCATCGGCGTCATTCGAGAAGTTGTTGCACCAGTATCTTCGACACTTCCGATAAAATTTACCATTCCTGGCGTATTGGCCGTGGATACGCCGGGCCACGAGGCCTTCACTAATCTAAGGAAGCGCGGCGGCTCCATCGCCGACATCGCCATCCTTGTCATCGACGTCAACAAGGGAATCGAGGCCCAGACAATAGAAGCGCTCGAAATCCTCCGCGAATACCGGACTCCGTTCGTCATCGCGCTGAATAAAATCGACGCCATCTTGGGCTGGGTCGAGTCCCCCAACTCGTCTTTCTCCGACTCCATCAAGAAACAGCCGCAGTTCGTCCAGACCCAGCTCGACGAAAAGATTTACGCCCTCGTCGGCGCACTCTACAACTACAAGTTCAACGCCGAGCGCTTCGACCGCGTCGAGGACCCCGCCAAGCAAATCGTCATGGTGCCGGTCTCGGCAAAGACGCGCGAAGGCCTGCCCGAGCTCCTGCTTTACATCGCGGGCCTGGCCCAGAAATTCTTGGAAAAACAGCTCACGGTATCGACTGAAAAGGGCGGCAAGGGCGCCATCCTCGAAGTGCGCGAAGAGCGCGGACTTGGAAAGACGCTCGACGTCATCCTCTACGACGGCTCGGTGCACCCCAACGACACCATAGTCTTCGCCTCTTCCTCCGGTCCCATCAGTTCCAAGGTCAAGGCCCTGCTGCGCCCCAAGCCCCTGGACGAAATGAGGGACCCGACC
>CAYVQS010000072.1:3132-5460 GCA_964453195.1 Microcaldota archaeon
CAGAAATTCAACTCGATTTCCGAAGCCAACGCCGCGGCCGGAGTCAAAATCGCGTGCGAAGGCGCGGACGAAGCCCTGGCCGGCTCGTCGGTGATTGTCCTTTCGTCCGACGCTTCCGGGGCGCAGGTCGAGGAAGCCAGGCAAAAAATCGGCGAGGAGACGAGGGAAATCTTCACCCAGTCCGAGGCGGACGGAGTCATGGTGTTCGCCGACGCGCTGGGCTCGCTTGAGGCAATCAGCCGGCTGTTTTCCCACGAAAAAATTCCCATCCGCTTTTCCGGAGTCGGCGCGCCGACCAAGCAGGCACTTTTGGAGGCCGCGTCCGTCAAGAAAAACGACAAGGAACTCGGCGTAGTCTTTTGTTTCAACGTTCCTGTGCCCGACGACGTCAAGACGCTGGCGCACGACGAAGGCGTCAAGGTCTTCGAAGAAAAAATCATTTATAATCTCGTTCTGGGGTATGAAAACTGGAAGCGCGAAGAGCGCGCGGCCGAGAAGAAAGAGGCATTCGCCCGCCTGGCCACGCCGGCAAAACTGCTGGTCCTTCCCGGCTGCTGTTTCCGCGTCAACGACCCGGCCATCTTCGGCGTCGAGGTATTGGAGGGCACGCTGAAGAAGGACGTGGACCTTATGGACGAGGCCGGCCGCGTCGTGGGCTCGGTGCGCGCGGTGCAGAAGGAGAAGAAGGCGGTGGACTCGGCGAAGAAGGGCGAACAGGTCGCCGTCTCCGTCTCGGGCCCGACTTTCGGCCGCCAAGTCAAGGAAAAGCAGGAACTTTTCGTCGACGTCCCCAAGCACGACATCGAGACTCTGGAGTCGCGCTACATAAACTCTCTTTCCCCGTCCGAACAGGACCTGCTTAAGCAGGTCAGGAAAATCAAGGGCCTGGTCGGCGCCAAGTTCAGCTAGGCCCGTCGCGCCACGTGTTCCAGCAGCAGCCGTCTCATCATGAGCGCGGCCGCGACGTTGGAGGCAATGTCGGGCGCGCTGCTTGCCGCGGCCGTTCGCGCAACCGGGTTTCCGGTCCTGATGCAGTTCCAGAGGTCGAAGCCTTCTTTTGCCGAGCCGATTCCGAGCGCGACCGCGGTCGCGGCGTTGACGTCTCGCCGCGTCATTTCAGCATTTTTCATTCCCATCTTCCTGCGGATGCCCGGCAGAGCTTCGGCAACTCCTCCGACTACGAGCGCGCTGGTGGCGGCGTGCAGGCCCATTTCGAGCGGTTCTCCGCCGTGCACCGCGGCTCTAAGCGGTTCGGGAAGGCCGTTGCTTGCGCGGCCAAGCGCATTCATTGCCGGCCTGTATCCTGGGTTCCACGGCAAGCCGTACCTAACCACGAAAAGCCCGGCGTCCGAGACCGCGGCCGCGGCCATTATCCTGCGCGGCGCCGCGGCCAGCCGTTTCCAACCGGCGCAGGGCGTTTTCGCAGGCTTTTCAAAAAGCATCATGGCAGTCTTAATGGTGCAATATTTCGTTAATATTTCTTTACTCCGCAAGGGGCGCCCGGGCGTCCGTTTCAAAGCATTTTTAATCCTGTTTTCTCCTTACTTATCTTGCCTGATTTTAGGGGTTTTCCAAACAAGACCGGTTAGGCTGTTGTTTCAAACTTTTAGGTGATTTGGCTATGAAGATGGTTGTTGCAGACGTCAAGGCAGGCAAGTCGTTCCAGAAGGACGTTCCGGCAGACAAGGAGTCTTTCCTGGCGGGAAAAAAGATTGGCGACGACCTTGACGGCGGCATTGTCGGCCTCGAAGGGTACAAGCTCAAGATTACGGGCGGCTCGGACAACGCGGGCTTTCCCATGCGCCACGACATCAGGGGCCAGCGCCGCACGCGCGCGCTGCTTGCCAAGGGTCCCGGCGTCCGCGGATTGCCCAAGGGCCAGCACGAGAAGAAGCTCGTGGTCGGCGGAAGCGTTTCGCCCACGACCAACCAGGTCAACGCCAAAATCCTGGAATACGGCTCTAAGACCCTGGCCGACCTGGGCGTAGTCTACAAGGAAAAAGTCAAGGAAGCCAAGCCGGCCGAAGCCGCCTAGTTTTCTCTTTCTCACTATTTTTTAGTTTTCTTAAAAAGCTAGCGTCTAGTCCTTGGCTGAAAACCCGTCGACTCTCTTGAGCGTGGCCAGGGCCTCTTTTTCGGTCTTGGTGTTGATGATTATCCCCGTGCCAAGCTCGACTCCGGCCCAGACGTTGGGCCGGGGGTAGATTTCGACGTGGAAGTGCAGGCCCGTGCCTTCGGGCGGCGCGTGGTAGACCACGTTGTAGTCCTTGGAGACGCCGTAGATTGCGCGGATGCACTTTTGCAGCAGCTTCATGAACTCCATTGCGG
>CAYVQS010000072.1:5470-6354 GCA_964453195.1 Microcaldota archaeon
CCGCGCCGTCGGCGTCCTTGAAGTCAAGGCCGTGGTCGCGGGGCATTATCCAGACCTCGAAGGGAAAGCGCGAGAACGACGGGCACATTGCTATGAAGCCGCCTTCTTCGAACAGCGTGTTTTCCGCCTCGCGCACGAGGAGGTCGCAGTGCAGGCAGGTGCCGTTTTTCTTGAGGTAGTCCTCGTTGGCGTTGACTTCGGTAAGTATGAGGTCGGGGATTTCGGGCAGGGCGATTATCTGCGAGTGCTCGTGCTCTATCGACGCGCCCGCCACCCTGCCGTGGTTCTTGAACAGGAACACGTACCGGTTGCGGTCGTCCTTGGCCAGTTCGCGGAGCCGGTGCTGGTACGCGCGGCGCACGGCATCAAGCTCCTTCTCGTCGAATTCGTGGAACAGCTTGCCGTGCTCGCCGGTCTCGACGATGACTTCGTGGATTCCGTAGGCGTAGCTCCTCCAGTAGTCTTCGCCGTACTTCTTGTCGCGGAACACTCCCTCGGTCTTGAACGCCGCGAACAGGTTGGGAAACGCGCGGGCCGTCCAGTCCGCCTCCGACGGGTAAACAAAAGTCGCGGGCGGCGTGTTCTTTTCCTCGCCCTTGCAGAACGGGCAAAGGCCGGCGCCGAGGACTTCGGGCCTGCGCGCCCGCTCGTTGGCGCCCAAATTCTCCTTGGAATGATGACTCGTATGAGTACCCTAGCCGCGGCCTATTCAACCCGGCGATGAGGAATGACGGACGGTCTGACCGAACCTTTTCATGTTGCGGCAAAAAACGCGTTCTTGCTTATTTTTTTCCCGCTGCTTTCCGGATTGCCTCGCGCAGCATCGCCTTCGGAATCTGGCGGTACTTTTTCCCGCGGTAAGAGTACGCCCTGCACTCGCAAGG
>CAYVQS010000073.1:0-6180 GCA_964453195.1 Microcaldota archaeon
TTTACCTTCTCGGCATTTAGTTCCGTCAGCCCATAAACTGCGCCGTCAAGCAATTCCGGGCACGGGTGCTCGAACCCGTACCATTTCCCGTAGTCCTCTTTTTTCTTCAGCCGGAAGTCGCCGCTCAAGTCCACTACCTTGCACTCGTCGAGAAGCCCCGGCTTTTCCGCCAGTGCCTTGCAACAATGGCCCGCGGGAGCCGCGAAGAACACCAGGTCCGCCCCGGCCTCGCCTTCCCACTTTTCGATTTTCTTCGTGCATTCGATGTGCTTGTGCACTTCGCACACCTTCTTGCCCGCGCTTGAGCTGCCGAAAACTTCCGCGCCCTCGAGCCCCTCGTGCTGCCCAAGAAGCCGCACCAGCTCGCCCCCGGCAATCCCCGAAACGCCCACTATCGAAACCGTCTTGGCCAATGTTTTCCACCCTAGTTCTTTGTCTACCAATCCTGCCGAAATCTATTTAAAGGAGTTCCGGCTGATTTTGACTAATTATTAGCCAAGAATGGCTAAAATTAGTCACGATGCAAGTATCCGAGGGAATCCGTCGGAATCCTGCTCGTTCTGGAAAAACCCAATCAGTGGGGCTGCGTGTTGCTCCCACCAGCACGCGCAGCCCTCCCACCTATCTTCCGCAGGCCCGGATTCCCGAACCCACCGATTGCCCGTTGACGCTGCGGGGCGCCCGCCCAGCCGGGGGCTTGCCCTGCACATGGAGTGAGGACTAGATGGCCAATTCACGCATCCGCCGCCGCAAGTCCGTTCCGGCAGCCGGGGCACTTTCGGTCGCGGAAAGGGTCCGCCGGCTGGTCAACCTCAAGCCCCAGGTGCGCGACGGCCTGGCATCGGGCCTCGTGAACCACAGCGAACTGTCGCGTCAGTTCGTCCAAGAGCTCGGCCTTTCCCGTTCCTCGTTCCACGCCGTCCTGTCCTCGGTCAAGCGCCTGGCCTCCGAACTGGAAAAGCCTGCGTTCGCCGAGGAGGCGAAGCGCGTGGTCGCCCGGAGCACGATTTCGCTGAAGACCGACGTTGCCGTGGTCCGCATGTTTCCCCATTTTCCCGAAAAGCTCCGGTCCCAGCTGAAAATATTCCACCTGGTCCAGGGAACCGCGGCGGTTTCGCTGATTGTCGCAGCCGACAACCTGGACGAATTTATTAAGAAAAACAGGGAGCACATTCTTGAAGTGCGCAAGAACCTGACCGAAATCACGATAGTCTCGCCGAAGGAAATAGTCTCGACCGCCGGCGTGCTCCTGTCGCTGCTGTCGCCGCTTTATTCGCAGGGCATCAAAGCCGAGGAAGTGCTGAGCGCGCACACGGACACGATCCTGCTGTTTTCCGAGGCGGACGCCAACCGCGCCTTTTCGGTCCTCAACCAGGTAATTTCCGACGCGAGAAAATGAGTCAGCCCCTGCCAGTGGTGTTCCTGAGCACTTCGAGGACCTGGGCGCTTGCCTGGACGCGCGACTTCTTCTTCGACGCGGCAGCCTTTTCCGCGGCGATTATGGATGTTGCGTCCTCCTGCGAAACGGTTGAAAAGCGGAAAGTCTCCCACTCCTCGTTGCCGGCGTTCTCCCACGCGGACTTGAGGCCCGAGGCAAGCAGCTCCTGGTCCTTCCTCAGTGGCTCCCACTTGACGCCCAGCGCCTGCCTTATCTTGCGCATGGCGGCGTCTATCTCGCGCTGCTGCGCCATTTCGAAAATGCTGGCGCCGTCGCCCTTGAACAATTTTTCGTCGCTGGTCTCCGACAATGCCATGAAACACCAACCCCTCTTTTCAGTCTAAAACGTCCTGTCTCACAAAAATTCTCAGTCAAGAATAAAAAGCGCTTCCACAAACGCCGCCGGCCGCACCGGAAACCTTCCATAGGCTGATTTTAATTACTCTCATTACAAATCTTCCAAGGTGGGTTTTTCCAGGGTGGATTCGGCCGAGCGGATTGCGTTTGCCTATCCCTTCAGCGCAAGCGCGCGCGCCCTCCTCGAAAAGCGCGGCACCACGGTGGGCTTCGCGGAAATCGAGCGCGCCCAGGACTTCGTCCGCAACCTCTACTCCGCAAGCTTCGAAACCATCCAGTCCAAGGCCTCTTCGGCCCCGTCTGCAAGCGATCCCTTAAACTACGTCCTGGCCAGGATGATGCTCGCCGCCGCCGGCAGCGACTACTACTCCCGCAAGTTTTCCCGCCAGTACGCCCGCATGCAGGCCGAGCGCCTCAAGAAAGAATCCCCCGCCGTCTTCCAGCGCATAGCAAAGGAGTTCTTCCCCTCGCTCGAGCAAAGCGGCGAGCGCGCCTCGGTCTCGCTGCCCGACTTCCTGAAATACGGAAAAGAGCTCCCGCTTGCCGACGTCGAGGCCGGCAGGATAACGCTCTCAAGGGAACAATTCTCGCTCCTGATCAACGAGGCGATTTCGCAGAAGTTCCGCGACTTCTCCTCTTTCAACGCCTCGGCCATCCCGCAGAACATCCGCGAAGCCGGCCAGGAACTTGCAGACACGCTCCCTTCGCCGATATCTTCCACGCCGTCGTTCGGGGGCGCCTACCTCGACCTTCCCTGCATCCGCAAAATCCTCGAGGGCCTCGGCGAAGGCAAGCGCTACTACGGCTCGATGGCCCTTTCCGTCGCGTGCTTCAAGGACGGCCTCTCGAAAGAGCGCGCCGAGGAAGTGCTGCAGCAGTACGTCAACGCCTGCCGCCGCACCTCGCACCCGTTCACGCTGCGCGAAGCCTTCGCAACCTTGGACTGGGTATTTCGCCACGGCGTCAAAGGCCTGTCGTGCCGCACTCTCCGCGAACAGGGCCTTGCGGACAAGGACGACGCGTTCTGCGCAAAGTGCGCCCTGCGCGAGGGCCGGATGAGGGAATTCGCAAAATCCGCGCCACGGGGAAGGAAAAAGGCCTGATTCCCTCGCGGCTGGCAAAAAGTTGGAAGAAAATGACCGAAGAACAGCACGGAATGTTTATGGAGGAAAAGAAGTTCGTCCAGCGCCTGTTCCAGACCTATTACTCCGGCCACGCGCCCGCGCCGTCGCGAACGGCGTCGCGCGAGTTCGGCTTCGGCTTCGAGAAGAAAATCGACTTCCGCCACAAGTCGTTTTCCTCCGAAAAAGAGTTGTCCGACTATCTGGTCCGCGAGGCGCCGCTCTTCGCGTCCTACTCGTGCGCCTACTACGAATACCCGGCCGCCCGGCCCATGGAAAAAAAGCAGTTTTTGGGCTCGGACTTGGTGTTCGACCTTGACGCCGCGTTCGAGCACGAAGGCCACAACCCGCTTGTCTGCCCTCATTGCTTGAAGCTCGTCAAGAACGACGCCATCCGCCTCCTGGAAGATTTTTTGCTCAAGGACTTCGGCTTCTCGAGAAAGGAAGTGCTGGTGAAATTCAGCGGCCAGAAAGGCTACCACCTGCACCTCGAGTCCGAGTCTGTCCAGCAGCTTTCCCAGGACGGCCGCGGCCAGCTCCTCGACTACGTCTCAGGCACCAAGATTTCGGTAGAAAACCTCCTGGAAAAGGAGGAACTGTCCGTCGAAGGAAAAAAAGCCGTCCGGGTAATGGGTCCGTCCTCGAAAAGCGCGGGCTGGAAGAAAAAATTCTACGACTCCGCGGTCCAGCTTTTGTCCAACGACTACGAACAGCTCAAGGCACTGGGCCTTTCGCCCGCGCTTTCCAAAAAAATTGCCGAAAACCGCCAGATTCTCTTCGACTCGCTGCGGCGCGGCAACTGGGGCGCAGTAAAGGGCATGGAGTCCGCCTGGCAGCTCGCGTTCGAAGACGCCGTCAGGAAAAACGCCGTCACAGTCGACCGCTCGGTGACGTTCGACCTGGCGCGCCTAATCCGCCTGCAGGACACCCTGCACGGCGACACCGGCCTAGTCGCCAAGCAAGTGCACTCCCTCGATTCGTTCGACCCCCTGCAGGACGCCGTGGCCTTCAGCAAGTCCAAGACCTTTCCCGTCCGCATCTTCGACGACGTCTCGTTTTCGTTCATCGGCAAGGACTGGTCGTTCAAGAACGGCGACACGGCCGAGGTCCCCGCCGCGGTCGGCGTCTTCCTCCTGTGCAAGAAGAAGGCCGCGCTGCCCAAGCCCCAAGCAAACCAATAAATAGTTCTAACGTAATATTTACGTTGGTGAACGTAAATGGTAAGTTTGACTCTCTCGGTTTCGGGCGACCTCAAGAAGCGCATGGCGCGCCATCGTGACATCAAGTGGTCCGAACTGGTGCGTTCCGTGATAGAGCAGCAGCTGGACGAAATTGAAGAAGCGGATCGGCTTATGGCGACAAGCAAACTGACCGAGAAAGACGTGGAGGAACTTGCCGCAATGGTTGATGCCGGCATGGTCAAGCAATGGAGGGCGGCTGTTCGTGCGGCTCGTGGCTGATGCCAACGTTTTGTTTTCGGCTTTTCTTCGGTCGGGTGCAACGCGCCGGCTGTGGCTGGACCGCCGCATTGAACTGTTCGCGCCGCGGTTCATACTCGCGGAGTTTGAGAAGCATTTTTCCCTTCTGCTTGACCGTACAGAAGTTCCTCCCGAAAACGCCCTCAAATTTTCCGAGAAACTCCTTTCGCGCCTGAAGCTGGTCGAAGCCAGCGAGTTGGCGCTGTTTTCCGACGCCGCGAAACACCTGACGTCGGACGAGAAAGACGAGCCTTACGTTGCATGCGCGCTGGCAGTCGGCGCTGACCGCCACTTGCGGGGCCCGCGCATAAAATGCTGGTCTACCGAAGGACTGCTCGATGAATTTTTCAGTTGAGGCCGCTCGCTTAAGCCCAGCGGCAGGATAAAAATACTTCCTTCCCTTTATTTTCTCTCGGTGGGTTTTAGTGGAAGCTACTTACGATTACCTCAGGCGCATCCAGCTCGAGGAAAAGCACAAGGCCTCGCTTTCCAAGGTCGAGCCCGTGTTCTACCAGGCCTTCAAGCAGCGCCTCGCCGACTTGGACCGCCTGCTTTCCTCCGACCCGTCGTTCGACGGCGCCAAGGAGCGGGAGAACACCCTCAAGATCCTCCAGGACGTAATCGACCGGCGCCAGAAGAAAATCCTGCTCAAGGCCCAGCACGACCTCATCGCCGGCGAAGTCGACTCCGAGGGCCTCGCCGAGGAAGAAAAAGAGTTATATAGAGCAATCATCAAACTCCTAAACGAGCACGAGTCTACCGTGCTCGACGGGTTTTCAAATTCTTCCGTTGCTCCAGCCGCCCCCAAGGCGCCGCAGCATCAGGAGGCCGAAAAGCCCGAACAGTTCCGCGTCAGGATCCTGCAGGACCTGCCCGAATTCGTCGGGCCCGGAATGCAGGTGTGCGGCCCGTTCAAGGCCGACCAGGTAGTCCAGCTAGAGAAAGAAGAGGCGCTTCTTCTCGTCCGCCGCAACGCGGCGCAGCAGCTCGCGTGACGTTTCCCCCTCTCCGGCTTTTCCGGAGAGCCAAAAAGGTGTTTTGAAAATGGAAATCCCAAAGCAAATCAAGGCGTACTGCCCATTCTGCAAGAAGCAGGGAATGCACAAGGTCAAGGTCACGACCTCCAAGATCAAGGCCGGCCGCACCCTGGCGTGGGGCTCGCGCAAGCACGCGCGCAAGCTCGTCGGCTTCCACGGCAAGGTCAAGGGCAAGGCCAAGGTCAAGAAACAGGGCATCCGCAACAAAGTGATGCTGGAATGCATCGTTTGCAAGAAAAAGCACGAACGCACAATCTCGTCCCGCTCCAAGAAAAAGGCGGAACTCCAGAAGTAAGTTTACAAAAGGTGATTTTCAAGTGAGCAAATTCCTGAGAGTGCAGTGCGACTGCGGCTCCGAGCGCGTGGTCTTCGGCGACTCCTCGACCGACGTCTACTGCAACGGCTGCGGCAACAAGATAGTTGACGCCACCGGCGGCCGCGCCAAGGTCAACTGCAAGATAGTCGAAGTACTCTCGCACTAATCTGATTCGAAATGAGGCCCCAAGACTTTTCAGGAAACCTTCCCGAGCCCGACGAGTTCGTCGTCGTCTCGGTCAACAAGGTAATGCCCTACGGCGCGTTCTGCACGCTGGACGAGTACCAGGGCCTCGAGGCGTTCCTGCACATCTCCGAAGTGTCTTCGGGCTGGATACGCAACATCCGCGAGCACGTCAAGGAAGGCCAGAAGCTCGTCTGCAAAATCATCCGCGTCGACCGCGAAAAGCGCCAGATAGACCTCTCCCTCAAGC
>CAYVQS010000074.1:0-6172 GCA_964453195.1 Microcaldota archaeon
GGAGAACCGGGTTTCCCAAGCCTGGAAGAATTCGGGGAATTGGTGAAGCAATATGGTTGAGAAAATCAAGCAATTTTCGAAAACGGACATTGAAGCGGTGTTCGCCGAAGTTTCAAGAGCCATTCGAAAACCGGTCAAAGCGTTTTTGATCGGCGGCTGCGCAATGGCGTTTTTGAACCTGAAGCCGTCGACGAAGGACGCCGACCTGCTTTTCGAAGACGGGCAAAGCGAAAAAGCCTTCTTTTCCGCGTTGAAACAAGCCGGTTTCGAAGAACTGTTCCCCGGCTCTTTTGAAGTTGACTTGAAGGCCAAGGACATTCTCGTCAACGGCGAGGGCCTGCAGTTCGACCTGTTTACCAAGACGGTAATGAACGGCTTGAGCCTGACGCCGGCAATGAAAAAACTGGCGGAAAAACACGCCGATTACGGCCCGCTTTCCGTGTTTCTGGCGGCAAAGGAAGACATTTACCTGTTCAAGGCAATTACCACGCGGCCGTTTCCACGGGACTACGAAGACCTCGTAACATTGCAGCAAAGCGGATTGGACTGGAAAACGGTAATTTCAGAGTACGACGCACAAGTAAAAGGCCGGGACATAGATGCCAATTTGAGGAAAAAGCTCGCGGAAATCAAAAAGAGCGGCTTGACAAACCCGTTGATCCGCAAACTGCGAATTTGACGCGTGCGAACTTCAGGCTAAAGCCCAAGGCATGCGGACGGGATAAAAACAACCCGGTTTTTCCACGTTTGTATAGACGAAGATATCAAACCGGCAAAACAAACTGTTTTTATAGTAGTTTGTTATCAATAATGATAACAAAAGGCAGTAAAAATGGATAAAATACTGGCGGGTTTTAGGAAAATCGGCCGGGCGGCCTTTTCGACGGGAGAATACTCTGCGCTTTTGGGAAGACGAGGCTACGCAAGAGTGGCCCTGCACCGGCTGAAAAAACGGGGAAAAATAGAAAACGCCAAGCGAGGATGGTGGGCTTTTGCAAACTCGACGCCCGAAGAAGTCGCGTGCACAATCTCGGCGCCGGCATACCTTTCGTTCCACTCCGCCCTGCACATGCACGGCCTGACCACGCAGATTCCAAGGACAATCCAAGTGGCAGTGGCGAGAAACGCGAAAAAGTATGAAATCAGCGGAAACCACGTTGCGGAATATAAAATAAGGCCGGAACACTTCAACAACTACGAGGCAAAAGACGGAGTGCTGCTGGCAACTCCGGAAAAAGCACTGGCAGACTGCCTCAACGTGCCAAGAGCGTGCACAAAAACGGTTTTGCTCGAAGCCGCAGAACAAGTAGACCTAAAAAAAGCTGAATGGTTTTTGACGAGGACGGGGAAAAAACGGCTTAAACAACTGGAAAAAGAGCTGAAAAAGGCGCGGAAAAATGATTGACCGAACAATGCTGGAAAAATACGGGCCGCCCGGATTCACCTTGGGCCAAAAGGAAAAGGACTACGCACAGCACTGGATGCTGTCGTTCCTAAGCCGGACGGGATTCGACGGAGTTTTCAAGGGCGGAACCTGCCTGCAAAAAGCATACGGCCTGCCAAGATACTCCGAGGACCTCGACTTTACGGCGGAAAAAGAACCGGACTACGACGCACTGGCAGCTTTTTTGGCATCCGCAGGATTTGCAGGAACTGCGGTCAAAAAAGAGGAAAGAAACGCGTCGGCAAAGGCGAAAATAAGGCTACGGGGCCCGCTTTTCAACGGAAAGCCAGTAAGCGAAACAACCATAGTCCTGGAATTCAGCAAACGGGAAACGCCAATTTACCCGCCGGAAATAGTGCAAATAGTGCCGCCCTATCCCGACTTGATGCCTTACCAGGCAAAAACAATGGACAGGCGGGAAATCGCCGCGGAAAAAGTCAGGGCAATAATGACCCGCACTTCGCCAAGAGACTTGTACGACTTGTACTTTTTGGCAAGAAGCGGGACTATGCCGAAACTTGAAGACGCGGACGAAAAACTGGAATACTATGGCGAAAAATTCTCGGCGGAAAAATTCGAAAAAAGAGTCAAACAGATGGAAAAGGAATGGGACAAGGAAATGAAGACGCTGACCGCAAGCCCAATAGGATACGCTGACGCCAAGAAAGAAGCGGAAAAAGTCGCAAAAACATTGGAAAAGCAGGGAATAAAAACGCGCCAAGAGTAAAGGAAAACAAGAGAAAAGGTGAGTTGGAAAATGGCGAAAAAAGCACTGGTTACTGGCATTACTGGGCAAGACGGAAGCTATTTGGCGGAATTGCTGCTTGCAAAGGGCTACAGGGTGTACGGCCTCGCAAGGCGGCTTTCAACTCCAAATTACGAGAGAATTGCACACTTGCTTGACAAGATAGAAATTGTGGACGGGGACTTGACGGATCAAGCCAGCTTAATTCGGGCAGTGAGAACCGCGCAACCCGACGAAGTCTACAACTTGGCGGCGCAAAGCTTCGTCAAGACAAGCTTCGACCAAGCCGAACTGACGGGCAATGTCACGGGGCTTGGGGTAATGAGGGTCTTGGAGGCAATCCGTCTGGAAAAGCCCGACGCGAAATTTTACCAGGCGAGTTCTTCCGAGATGTTCGGAAAAGTCAGGGAAACGCCCCAGACGGAAAAGACGCCTTTTCATCCCAGGAGCCCGTACGGAGTCGCGAAGGTGTACGGGTACTGGGCGACTGTGAATTATAGAGAGAGTTATGGAATGTTTGCTTGCAACGGAATCCTGTTCAACCACGAGTCTCCAAGAAGGGGAATAGAGTTTGTGACGCGGAAAATTAGCGACGGAGTCGCACAGATTGCCGCCGGGAAGAAAAAGAAACTCACGCTTGGAAACTTGGACGCCAAGAGGGACTGGGGCTTCGCAGGCGACTATGTAGAGGCAATGTGGCTGATGATGCAGTCCAAGACGCCCGACGACTTTGTGATTGCAAGCGGAAAGGCGCACACGGTGAAAGAGTTCGTGGTCGCCGCCTTCGAGGCGGCCGGAGTAGAAGACTGGGAAAAGCGCGTCGAGGTTGACAAGAAGTTTTTGCGGCCGGCGGAAGTCGAGTTGCTGCAGGGAGACGCCGGCAAGGCCAAGAAAGAGCTTGGGTGGGCGCCGAAGACGAGTTTCAAGCAACTGGTGGAAATGATGGTCCAGGCCGACCTGGAAAGGCACGGTGTCAAATAAGTGGCCTGGGAAAGGGTGCTGGTGACTGGCGGCGCCGGGTTCATCGGAACCGCGCTTTGCAGGCGGCTCGTAAAAGAGGGCGCGGTAGTAGTGAACCTGGGCCAGTGCGCGTGCGAAGTCGAAGGAGTCGAAAACGTTGCCGGGGACATCCGGAAGATAGACGAGCTGAAAAGGGCGGCCAGGGGCTGCAAATTCGTGTTCCACCTCGCTGCAAAGTCTACGCCGAGCGACGCAGGAAAAGACCTGAAGGAAGGGTTTGAAGTCAACGTGCTTGGGACGATAAACGCGCTCGAAGCCGCCCGCGAAGCCGGGGCAAGGCTGGTTTTTCCGTCGTCGATGTACGCTTACGGGAATTACAAGAAGACCTTCAAAGAGAGCGACGAACTCAAGCCCGAGCACTTGTACGGCGCGGAAAAAATGATGGGCGAGGAATACTGCCGGCAATATGCCAAGTCGGGAAGCGAGACTGCGATAGTGAGGTTTGCAAACATCTACGGCCCGGGACAGAGGGGAAGGGTCATTCCTGACCTGATTGGCAGGGCGCTTGGGCCTGGAAAAGAGTTGGAAGTGCGGGGAAACGCGGCGGACAGGCGGGACTTTGTGTTTGTAGACGATGCAATCGGCGCGCTGCTTATAGTAGCGAAGAGGGGAAAAAGCGGCGAGGCGTACAACGTGGGAAGCGGCAAGGCCGTCGAAGTCAGGAAACTTGCGGAAATTATCTTGGAGAAAACGGGACAGGAGAAGAAAATAGTGTGCAGGTACGAGAAGAAGACTGCAATGGGAGCGGCGCTGGACAATTCCAAGCTCAAGAGGCTGGGATGGAAGCCGAAGGTTCCGCTGGAGAAAGGAATCGAAAAGTGCGTGGAAGAGATTAGAAAGGGCAACTAGCGACATTAATTGCGCCGAATGCGCCGAGATGAAAAGAAAATGAAAGTTTGCATGCTCAACCCGTTTTTCCTGCCTTACCAGGGCGGCACTGAAAAGCACGTCTGGGAAGTCGGAAAGCAGCTGGTCAAGAAGGGCTTCGAAGTCACGGTGCTGACGACGCTGCTGCCCGACACCAAGCCCCGGGAAGAGTTCGACGGAATCAGCGTGGTGCGGGTCGGCGCGCTCATGGTGCTGCAGAATTTGCCGACGTATTCACCGGTCCCGCCGCCAATCGCGGTGGCGCCGGCAATGAGCAATTCCATAGAGGAAATCAGCAGGCTGATGGACATTGTGCACATCCACAACCGGTTCTTCTATTCCCCGGACGACGCGAAGAACGTCAAGAAAAAAGGCGCAAAGCTCTGCCTGACTCTGCACAACGCCAAGACCGTGGGAATCAGCCCGGCAACCGACTTTTTCGGCACGCTCTACGACGAGGTGCGGGGCCAGAAGATAATGGAGGAGTGCGACGCCATTGCCGCGGTAAGCACCAACACCAAGGAAGTCACGGTGCCGGAGCGGATGTGGAGCAAGGCTAGGACTATTTACAACGGGGTCAACACAGAGTTCTTCAACCCCGGCAACGACGCGGAGAAGATGAGAAAGGAGCTTGGGCTCGAGGGAAAGAAAATGGTGCTCACCGTGTGCAGGCTCACGGAGCAGAAGGGATTAAGGTACCTGATAGAGGCGGCCAAGACGTTCACTAGGGAACACGACGCGAAACTGGTAATCCTGGGGGTCGGGTCGCAGGAAAAGGAGCTAAAGGAGCTCGCCGAGAGGCTGGGAATAGGAAAGGACGTTGTTTTCGTCGACAGGAAACTGCCGGAACAGGACCTGGCGGGAATCTACGCCGCCTGCGACGTTTTCGCCCTCGCCTCCACGTGGGAGCCGTTCGGAATGGTGGTGTGCGAGGCAATGGCCACCGGAAAGCCCGTGGTCACGACAAGCGCAGGAGGCCTGCCGGAAATAGTCACGCCCGACGTAGGGTTTTTGGTGCCGCCCAAGGACTCCGCGGCGCTGGCCGAGAAAATAGGCAGCGCGCTTGCGGACGAAGAAATGGCCAAGAGAATGGGAATCGCCGGAAGAAAGAGGGTGGAAGAAAACTTCACGTGGGACAACACGGCGGACGCTTACGAAAAAATGTACAAGCAAGTGCTGGAAGGGAAATGACATGGACGCCGGGCAAATGGTTTTAGGGACGATAGTGTTCGGGGCCGCGGCGTGGGGATGCCGCGCACTCTTTTTCGGGGAAAAGGAGTACGACGAGCTCGAACAGGCCTTTTTATCGCTGGCAATGGCGTTCTTCGCGCCCCTCTCCGCACTTATTTTCCTAAACATGGCGCTGCAGCTGCCGACCGGGCAGGTGGCAAATATGGCCGTGTTCGCGGCGCTTGCTGCGGCGCCGGTGGCGCTGAAGAAGGCAGGCTGGCTGAAAGAAGACGGTAAAGAGCCGACGGCGCACAAGTGGCAGGAAAAGAGGCACGCCGAGCCCCAGTTCCTCAAGGAGTGGACGGTGCAGTACGCCTTCGTCGCGCTTGCAATCGCGTCGTTCCTGCTCCTGGCAACGCCGTACTTTGCCAAGAACACTATGTGGATGGACGAGGGAATGGATGAGAACCTGGCCGGGCACCTGGCAAACGGCGCGCTGTTCCAGAACCTGGACTACATGCACAGAAACCCGGTCAGCCCGTTCGGGCTTGCCGCGTTTTATTCCCTGTTCGGGAAAGGCGCGGAAGTGGTGTACGGATACAACTTTTTCCTGGCGATTATCAGCATAGGACTCGTGTACGTGCTGACGAGAAGAGTGTTCGGGATAATCGAGGCCATGGCGGCCGCCGGGCTTTTGGCGTTCAACAGGCTCTTCGTGTTCTATTCTCTGAGGTATTTGACGGAAATTTCGCAAATAGTGGCGGTGGCGCTGTTCGCGTTCTTCTTCTTCCAGGTGTTCAAGGAGAAGAAGAGCGAGAAAATGGCGCTGCTGGCGTTTTCTGCGGGAGTGCTGTTCGTGGCCAAGTACACGCTGGCCGCGCTGTTCGTGGCCGCGGCAGTTGTCGTGGCGCTGTTCTATAGGCAGG
>CAYVQS010000075.1:0-6075 GCA_964453195.1 Microcaldota archaeon
AGGCTATCGGACTATACGCAGAGGCTGCCCCGGCGCGCGACGAGCCGGATAGGAATCCATCCAAGCCACCGCGCGACCTAAGGCGTGGCGGCATCGGAAAAGGGGGCAGAGAAGAAACTAGCCAGGAATCGTTGAGCGAAGCGGGGGCCAGCAAGGAATTTATACCTGCAAAGGCATCGAATAATTCATGGAACGAAAGCTTCCGAAGGAAGGGACGCGCGGGCGGAGCCTGTCCACCGAGTTTTCCGAAGCCGCCAGAAGGTTCAACGAAGGCCACGGCCGGACTCTTGAAGAGCTTGGTCTGGACGCGAAAATGATAAGAATGGCGACCAACCCTCTCGGCAGCAAGGGGCAGATTGCCGAGGCGCTGGTGAGGCTCGTGCGGGCCCATAAGCTGGAAACCGGCCTTCCGATCACAAACGAAGAGCTGGCGGAAAAGTGCCTGGCCGCCGGAATCGTTTCGGAAACTGGGGCGTCCACTCAACTAAGCCAGTACATTAAGCCGCTGGTCAACTCGGGAGTCGTCACCGGTTCCCTGAAACGGGACATCCATTCCCAGTTCCTGAAATGACGGCTAGAACTCGGGTTCCTTGACGCCGTTTTGCTTGCTGAGCATTTCGTAGATGGCGTTGACCCGCTTGAGCTCGACCTTCTTCTCGGCCGACGAGACGATCTTGCGCGTGACGTCGATGACGTCCGGGTTGCAAGAAATCGAGTCTATTCCATATTCCACTATGGCCTCGGCGAACTCCGGATAGACCGACGGGGCCTGGCCGCAGATGCCGATTTTGACGCCGTGCTTGTGGCACGCCTCGATTACGTGCTTGACTGACTTGAGGACCGAAGGGTCGCGCTCGTCGAAAGTGTCGGCCATCGTGGCGTTGTCGCGGTCAACTCCCAAAGTCAGCTGGGTCAGGTCGTTCGAGCCGATGGAAAAGAACTCGGCCCCGGCCTTGCAGAACTCCTCGGCGTTGATCACCGTCGACGGCACTTCGCACATTATGCCGAGCTTGAAGTCGTACGAGTGGTGCAGGCCGTATTCGCGCACCAGGTTGCGGCAGACGCGGAACTCGTGCACGGTGCGCACGAACGGAATCATCAGCCACAGGTTCTTCATTCCCGACTCTTCGCGCACTTTCTTGATGGCCTCGAGCTCCATCTTGAAGACTTCGGGGTCCTTGACGTAGCGCGCGCAGCCGCGGTAGCCGATCATCGGGTTTTCCTCGGCCGGCTCGTACTTGGCCCCGCCCTCGAGGTTCTTGTACTCGTTGGTCTTGAAGTCCGTCGCGCGGTAAATCACTGGCCTGGGATAGAACGCCGAGCACACTTTCCTCAGGCCGTTGGCGAGAGTATCCACAAATTCTTGGCGCCTGCCGTTTTCCAGCAGGAACTTGGGGTGCTTGCCGATGTTGGCAATCATGAACTCGGCGCGCAGCAGGCCGACGCCGTCCACGTTCTGCAGCGCGACTCTCTCGGCAACGTCGGGCTCGGCCACGTTGACGTAAATCTTGGTGCCGGTGACGATGGGCTTGGACTGGACGACGGCCGCGGCGACTTCCTGGGGAGTCGCCGTCTTGGTCTCTTCGAAGGCGACTTTGCCCTCGTAGACCACTCCGCGCTTGGCGTCGACCGTGATTACCCCGCCGTCCGGCAGGACTTCGGTGGCGGTCTTGGTGCCGACTACGCACGGGATGCCGAGCTCGCGCGAGACTATTGCAGCGTGGCAAGTAGAGCCGCCCTGGTTCGTGACTATTGCAGTGGCGCGCTTCATTGCCGGCACGAAGTCGGGAGTGGTCATTTCCGTGACGAGGACGTCGCCCTTGCTGACCTTGCCAAGTTCGGAAAGCGAGTGGATGATCTTGACGGGGCCGAAAGCGATTCCGGGAGAGGCGCCGAGGCCCTGGAGAAGGACTTTCGCCTTGTCGACCGAAATGCCGTTGTTGTCTCCTGCCACTTGCGCTTCACCTCCTTTTTCCGATGGCGACTGCGTCGCCGATTCCGGCGCGGCCGGGCTGGGCGCCGCGGCCTTGGATTTTCCGGGCTTGTCGAGAGTAGTAACGCCACGGCTCTGGACTATGTAGAGCTTGCCGCCTTCCTGGGCCCATTCGATGTCCTGGGGCGCACCGTAGTGGTTTTCGATGTCGATTCCGATTTGCGCGAGCTTGACCACTTCGGCGTCGGGCAGCTTCTGGACTCCGCGGATTTTTTCGGGAACGTCGACCTGGGCGTCGCCGCGGCCGGTGGCGTCCTTGATTATCATCCATTCCTGGACGTTGACCTGTTTTCGGGTGATTTGGCCGTCGGACTTGGAGAACTCGTAGTGGTCGGGCGAAATCGCGCCGGAAACAACTGCTTCGCCGAGGCCGAACCCGGCTTCGATGACGAGCGTGTCGCGGACCTGGCTCATTGGGTCGACGGTGAACATGACGCCGCTTCTCACGGACTGCACCATTCTCTGGACCACGACCGCGATTCCGACCTTGAGGTGGTCGAAGCCCTTCTGCTGGCGGTAGTAGACGGCGCGGTTGGTGAAAAGCGAGGACCAGCACTGCTTGACCGCGTCGACCAGCTCGTCGCCGCCCTTGACGTTGAGGTAAGTGGCCTGCTGGCCGGCGAAGCTGGCTTCGGGCAGGTCTTCCGCCGTGGCGGAGGAACGGACTGCGACGAGGACCTGCTCTTCCTCGGTGGGAATGAGCGAGGCGCCGCACAGCTTGTTGTAGGCGCGGACCACTTCGGCGCGGGTGTCCTGGGACATGGTGCCGGCCATTATGGCGTCGCGGATTGCCGAGGACGCGGCTTCGAGGGAGTCGTTGTCCTCGACGTCGAGGCCCTTGGTCTTTTCGCGGATGACTGCTTCGAGGCCGTTTTCGTTGACGAAGTCGAAGTACGCGCCTGCCGAGACGACGAAGCCCTCGGGAATGGGGAATTTGTTCTGGAACATTTCGCCCAAATTGGCGCCCTTGCCGCCGGCCTCGGGAATCGAGTCCTTGGAAAGTTCGTTGAACCAGTAAACGGTCTTCATGCAAAGCACCTCGCGTCGAAACAGCCACGCCGCTGTTGAAAAAGAAAAAGCAGAGCCGATTTAAAAACTAAATGGAGCAAAAACGGACGGGACGGGCGCGCGGAATTGCGGAAAGCCCGCGGATTCACCGAAAGGCGCTTTGGGAAAACCGAGCCGAAGCGGGTTGCTCGGAGTGGCTCTGCCTGGTTTGGGAAAAGGGCGGGTGTGCGCGCCGGCAGCAGGCGGGCCGGAAAAAGGCCGCCGGGGCTGGGCCGGGGACAAAAGAAAAGAAAACGGGAAAAAGAAAGAAACGGGCGGGGGCTATCCGCCGTAGGCCGCTGCCGCGCCGGCGCCGACCAGGACCATTGCGACTATCGCGGCGACGATTGCGGCCAGCACGCCGATGATTACAACGGGAATGAGCACTGCCGCCGCGGCTTTTCCGAGGCTGAGGCCGTACACTTCCTGCACCGCCAGCACGCTGAGGTAGATGCCGTAGAGTCCTATCAGGATGCCGACGAGGGGGATTGACGAGCCAACTGCGAGGCCGGGCGCCAGGATGGACATCAGGTGGTACTGCTGGGTGAATCCACCTTTTCCTCCGAGCATGCCTGCCAAAAGGTGGACTATGCCGACTCCGATGACGGCTCCGATGGGATACAAAATGGCATTCTGGATTATGATTTCAAGCCCCATTTTGGCGGGGAACATGCCAATCACGGACATTATGTAGACTATGAGCCCCCCGATTGCGCCTGCGACCGCATAGTTGGCCGCAGCCGAGGCAAAGTCCGCCTTTGCTTTTTGCGAAGCGAAGGTTTCCTTGGGCTTGGTCAGCGCCTCAATCCACAAATTCACGTCCAACAATCCAACCACCTCAAATCAAGACTGACGCAATCACTGCCCGGCGGTATTTAAAGATTGGGCTGGCCAAAAGGACGCTTGGCCGGCGGGAAATTGCCCGGCCCGGGGGGCGCCGGGGGAAATCCGGAAAAATAGAGTTTGCCTGCCGGAACCAAGCCGGTGCCGGGAATTCAGATCTGTTCGCCGGCGGCTATTTTTTTGGCCTGGTCGCAGACGTGGTCGTAGCGCCGCTTGTCGCCGGAGTCGTGGAAGACGGCGATGAGCGTGACGTAGCGCTCGAGCATGTACAGGTATTTTCTCTCCGAGTATTCGGGGGAAATCTTGCCGCGGCGGCGGTAGCCTTCGAAGAACGTGTCGAGTGCTTCGGGATAGTCTTTGTCGTAGCGGAGAATGTGGCGCTCGGTGCGCGTCAAGTCAACCTCGCTATGACCGGAAATCGCCCATTCGACGTCGAAGACCGAGGAGACGTGCCACTTGGGCTTTTGTTCGGCGCGGGTGCGGTCGACGAGGATGTTCCACCAATGGAAGTCGTTGTGAACCAGGCAGGGACAGTCCTGGATTTCGAGGAGATGCTCGTGTTTCTTGACGTAGGACCAGCAGTCGGCGGCGAACCGTTCGTGGCCCGGCATCTTGCCTTTGAGGTTTTCGAGCTTTTGCCGCAGGTCCCAGACGAAAAAGTCGCGCCAGGACGAGCAGCCGTCGGATGCGCCGCAGCCCTCGGTTCCGCCCTTGCCGTTGATCCAGCCCCAGTTGCCGAACTTGATTGCGTGGATCTTGGCCAGGGTTTCGCCGAGCTCGGCGTACAGGCCGGCGCGCTCTTCCTTGGTCATTAGTTCCTTGACCGAGGACAGGAGCTTGCCGCGCATCTTGGGCATCACCATGTAGGAGAACGGCACCAGCGCGCGCGTCTTGTCGATGAGAAAGACATGTGGGACGGGAACGTCGGTCTTTCCCGCGATGAGGCTGTAGACGAACTCTTCCTTTTCCATCTTGTAGGACTCGTAGCGCGGCGGGCACACGCGCAAAATGAGTTCGTGGGACGGGTTGGAGGTGTGGATTTCGAAAAGAGGGTTGACGAGGCCGCCTTCGGCGTTTTTCTTGACGTCCTCGAGCCAGGACTCGGGAAAAATCTTCTGGGCAATGGCTTGGGCCTGTTCCCACGAGACGTCGACTTGAGAGCCGGGCATGACAAATAGAAAATAGGACGCCGAGGCTTAAAAAATGCTCAATTAACGGCAGGCTACGAAATTTTAGAGGGGAATTTATTCAAAAAAGCCCTAAGTAGTTCATCCGACTTTATGCACTCAAGCGAAACAGAATTATTTACGGAATACCAATAGTATCGGTCAGGGTAGGCTACCACTTTTTGGCCGAATTTTAAAACAATCTTGTCGTCAGGCAAATCTTTTCTAATGTGCCAGGAATAATTTGTGTCTGAAAAGAGGACAAAGGCATCGCAATAATCACTACGGATATTGGTCCTATACTCTTCCTTGACCCTATACATATAGACGTCATGAGCTACGGGATGTTGTAGCCCGGAAGTATGGGTTGCACCCAGGAATTCATAGACCCCAAAGTTCTGGGTAAGCGCCGTAGCCTCTGCCTCCTCGGTCGGCTGCGCCGATGGAGTTATAGACGAGTTGCCTGCGTTTTGTTGCAACGCTCCGGGATTGGGAGCGACAACTCGTTCAGATTGAAGGCAACCGACAAGAAAGAGGGAACAAACGAGAACTGAAAATAGCAATGTCCTCATAAGAAATAGAATTGTGATGCAACTCTTAAATCGTGCGAGCCGGCTATTTGAACGAGCATTCGCCGCGGAAATAGGCCCATTCCTCGCAGGACTGGTTTGACGGCGAAACGCAGAAGCCCATCGTGCCCTGTTCCGACTCGTTGTATTCGAGGCGGAAGCCCTGCTGGATGCAGTAGGTCGCGGCCGGGTTGGCAATCGCGGTCTTGGCGCTTTCGGCGGCGAAGGGCGCAAGAGTCGGCGCGGGAGGCTGGCTGGAGTCCCTTGCCGGGGCTGCTTGGCCGCCGGGCGCCGCTTGGCCCAGGTCGGCAAGCGGGGAAAGACCGCCCTCGGGCGAGGAAAGAGCCGGCGCGTTGGATTGGAGTGCGATGGGCTGGAAGACCTGGAAGGCGACTGCGACGGCGAGGACTGCGACGAGGAGGACGACCCAGAACTGGGCCGGCGCCTTGCCGGGCTC
>CAYVQS010000076.1:0-2811 GCA_964453195.1 Microcaldota archaeon
AACGGCGCCTTGCCGTGGTTGATTAGGATGACCTTGACCTCGCCCCGGTAGTCCGAGTCTATCGTGCCGGGGGTGTTGAGGACCGTGACCTGGTTCTTGGCCGCCAGGCCCGAGCGGGGGCGCACCTGGACCTCATAGCCTTCGGGAATCTCGAAATGCAGGCCCGTCGGCACCATGGCGGACTCGCCCGGCGCAATGCACAGGTCGGACTCCACCGCGGCGTACAGGTCCGCGCCGGCGGAATGCACCGTCGCGTAAGCCGGCAGGGGAAGGCCTTCGCCGTGCTTGTCGACGGCGACCTTGATTTGGATTTTTTCCATTTTTCATCAGATTATTTTTTCTCGTCGGACGAGTAGATGACCGAGTCGGTCACGCGGTCGTACGAGAAGAGCTCGTCGTCGGAGAAGTACATGGGAAATTCACGCGCAGCGGTTTCAAGCGAGTCGGAGGCGTGGATGATGTTGCACTGGATGGAAAGGCCGAAGTCTCCGCGGATGGTGCCGGGCAACGCTTCGCGCGAGTTGGTGACGCCGCACAATTGCCGCACGACCTTGACCGCGTCCTTTCCTTCCCACACCATGGCGAGCACGGGAGTGGACTTCATGAACTGCTTGATGCCGGCGAAGAACGGCTTGTCCTTCAAATGCGAATAGTGCGTGTCCAAAATGGCGTCGGTCAGCTGCATCATCTTGCAGCCCGCAAGCTTCAGTCCCTTTTCCTCGAGGCGCGAAGTCACTTTTCCCAGGATGCCGCGGCTGACTGCGTCGGGCTTGAGAATCACGAAAGTCCGTTCCACCAAAAACCACCTTTTAGCAATTAGAAATAGGATAATGAGCGCGAACGGCAGCTTGCCGCGGAAAAGCACGAACGCGGCCGCGGCAAGCGCGATTATCACCAGGCCGGCGACTGCGGCGAAATAGTCGGGCTTTTCCGCCTCGGGAGACGGGGAAGGCGAGGCGATTGAAACGGAGGGCGAAGGGACGGCGGTCGCGGACGGCTCTGCCGAAGGGGTGGACGCGGGCTGGGAGGACGCGGTGACGTTGATTATGGGCGGCACGGCAGACGAGCGCTGGCAGGCCTCGGAATAGCCGCGTACGATGCACGGGAACTTGCCGGACGTGGAGGAATCGGGGGAAATTACGAGCGCCGCGTATTCGGCCGCGCCGCTTTTAACTGCGATGGAGGACGCGTTGACCGACACGAAGCTTGGGCACTCAAGCGAGACCGCGTAGTCGTCGTCGAACGAGCCCGTGTTTTCGAACTTCACGGGGACCATAAGCGTGGCTCCTGCCGAGGCGTTGAGCAGCGAGTCCACCGAAATGGTGAGGCCGCAGCACTTCTTGTTGTCGATGGTGAGGGAAAAAGTCTTGTTGGCCGAATAGGCTGACGCTTCGGCGGCGAGGGTCACGCCGTGGGTCCCGAGGGGAATCTGGCGCGTGTCGAGCGAAACCGAGAAGAACGTGTCGGAAAACCTTTCGGCGAAGAAGAACGGAAGGCTCGCAAAAACCGCGGATGCGGGGACGCCGGAGGCCTTGACCGAGAAGTTGGCGGGCTTGCCCTGGTTGAAGAGGCCGAACTGGAACACCGCGGCTTCGCCCTTGCAGGCGCGCAGCGAGCCGTTCTGCACGTTGGTGGACGAGAGGCGGGCGCGGTAGAAGTTGGAGACGTTGACGATGGGCGGGACCGCCGAGGCCTTGTCGCAGCGCTTCGAGACTCCGCGGATGATGCACGGGAACGCCTTGTAATAGTCCTGCGGACGCGGCGCCACGGTGACGTCGAAGAAGCGGATCTGGTTTTTGGGCACGAAAATGAACTTCTGGGCGGTGGAAACGAAACCGGGGCAGGCAAGCTCGATGGAATAGTTGTCGTCGTACTTGCCGGTGTTCTCGAAGCCTACTGGAACTACGGTGGTTTCGTCGACCTGGGCCTCGATGATTGAGGAGACGTTGACGGTCAGGCCGCAGCAGTCCTTGACAAAGAGCACGGGCGAAAAGTCGCGGTAGGTGTACTGGGAAGCCGCGCGCATTGCAATCGAGACGTTCTGCGGTTTTGTGCCTTCGGGGACCGGGACTTCGAACGAGAAGTTCTTCGACCGGCCGGGCGAGAGGGAAAAGTTCTGGGCCGGGACCGAGACGTTGTTGAATCCCACCGCGGTGGTTATCGTGCCGGTCTCGGAAAAGTTGCCCTGGTTGAAAAGCGAGATGCGAAATGTCCCGTTTTCGCCCGCGCACACTCCGCCTTCGGTGGACGACGCCGAAAGGACGAGCGAATGGCATTCGAGGACCCGGTATTCCAGCGTCTTGGAAAAAGTGTCGTTGCCAGAGACGGCGTTGACTGCGAAGGAATAGTTGCCGGGAAGGGCGTCGCAGTGCGGCGTCACCAGCACGGTGGCGTTCTCGGACTTGCCGGGCTCGACCGCCACGCTTGGGATTATGAAGTAGGACAGCACGCCTTTGGAAAAGTCCTGGACCGAAAGCGAATATTCGCGCGCCTCAACGTGCGTGTTGGAAAGCACGGCCTTGAATTCTCCGGTGCCGCACTGGCAGCCCGCCATTGGCTTGGGGAAAACGAAGCCCAGCGAGTCGGCAAGGACGAACGAGGACAAAACGAGGACGAAAAAAAGCAGTGGTTTGAAACGCATAAGGCATCTACCGGATAGAAGAAGCGGCCTGGAAGAATTTTAAGGTTGCGAGAACCCCCTTCCGGCACTCATTTCTTTTTCTTGGCGGAGGCTTTGCCCTTGGCGGCCTTGGCGTCCACGCCCTGCGAAATGTCCGGACTCTGCTCATCGATGGCCACCAGCACCGCGCA
>CAYVQS010000076.1:2821-5816 GCA_964453195.1 Microcaldota archaeon
CGCAGAACTGCAAACTGTGCCTTGACGAGCTCGAGGTCCTTTGCAAGCGAGTCGCAGGCCTCTTCGAGCTCGGAAACCTTGGAAACCATCGAGTCTCCGGAAAACTGCAACGATGGCTTGGCCGATGCTTGCTCGAAAAAGTCGGCTTCGCCGGACTCTCCGTCCGCTTTTGTCTCTTCCGGCCTGATTGCGGACTCCACGGCCTTGACAAGTTCTGGCGAAACGTCGTGGCCCAAAACCAGCGCGGACGACGGCCGGTTGTCGGAAGACCTGATGGCGTACTTGCCCTCCGGTTCCTGCGCAGCCTGGGCCGTGGAAATGACCTGGGCGCCGTCGCCGGACACTTCGCTTGCTATGCCTGCCAGGCTGCGGTCGCGGCGGACGACCGCGGCGTCGCCCGAGGCGAACGCGGACTTGGCCTTAATGTATTGGAGCCGCTGGTGCGCGGAATACGCGTATGCGCCTATGAGCGCGGTTGCGCCCGCGAACGAAACTACGAGGAAATCCATTTCACAATCACAGCCTATTTGCGGCGGCCCGCCAGTTCCTTGCCGAGCCTCTTGCGCAAAAGCAGGAACAGCACGAGAAGCACTGCCACTGCCGCCAAGATATAGGCTCCGATGGTGCTGGCCGCGACGAACAGTCCGCTCAGCGGGCCGGCTGCGCCGGACTTTCCTTCCTTGCCCGTGGCGATTGCCAGGGGGAACTTGTACTTAACGCCGTCGGCGGAAACCACCAAGGTGGCGTTGGCGGGCTGGAGCGCGGGCACCACGGCGTAGGCCGTAGCAACGAACGACTGGTTCGAGTCGGGCGCAATGGACGCGGGCGAAATTGCGAAGCCGGGCTCGAGGAACCCGAGGATTGCGCGCATCTTCTCGGGCCGCAGGTTGGTGATTTTGACCTGGGCCGAGACGTTGACGTTGGAAGTGTTTTCAATCGGAGTCGCCGTCACGGACACGACTTCGGCCGCGACCTTCGGCTCGACCACCTTGAGCGAGACGTTGGACTGGACGAAGGCGTTGGAAGTTACTGCGCGGAACGGCACAGCGCCGAAGTCCTTGGACTCCTCGGCAGTCACGGGGATTTTGAAGTCGTAGGACTGGCCGGGCTCGAGCACTACTCCGGGCGCGTTGGAGACCACGGCGTTCTCGAGGAAGAACAGCAGGTTGGACAGGCGGTTCTTGCCGGTGTTGACGACCTTGACAGAAACCTCGGTCTCTGCGCCGCGCTCGATGACTATTTCGGGAGCGACTTCCACCGACAGGTTATAGATGAAGGGCGACGGCTGCTTGCCAAGCGCGTTGATTTCGAGGACGCGGACCTTGAAGGCCTGTTCGTCGAAGAGGCCGGCCGCAGTAGTGGCGACTAGCTTGACGCCGTATTCGCCGGTCTTGGTTCCGTAGGGCGGGGCGAAGTAGAGGTAGACCTTCTTGGACTCGCCGGCTGCGAGGACGGCCTGCACCGGCGTCGCGGTGACCCAGGGCTGGCCCTCGGCCTTGATGGAAACGGTCTCGGTGAACTTGCCCTTGTTCGTCACCGTGGCCTCGAAAGAGTCTCCGAGGCAGGTCTCGATCTTCTTCTCGGATTCGTCCGAGGTCAGGTCGATGGCGTGGCGCTGCTCCTTGGGCAGGGCCACTGCGGAAATCGAGGACGACTGCTCGCCCGATACGCCCTTGGCGGTGACGGTTATCGGGTAAGTGCCCGATTCGAGAGTGGACGGGGCGGCGACGAGGAGCGAGACTTTCTGGCCCGTGCCTGTCGCGAGCTGGACCTTCTCGGAGTCAAGCGAGGTCGAGAGGCGGGAAACCGCGGACAGGGAATAAGTGTCCTGGCGCGAGCCCTTGTTGTTCATTTCGAACGCCGCCTTCTTGGTTTCGCCCGCGCACATCTCGACCTGCGCGTCGAGGGCGAGGAGCTTGGACTCGTAGCAGTTGTCGACCACGAGGGTAACCGAATCGGACGCGGCGGCGTACTTGGCCTCGGCGCGGACGACCAGGGAATAGGCGCCGGGCGCGAAGTCGACGGTGCCGACGGAATAGTAGACGGGCGTGTGCGAGTCGCGGCCGACGGAGATTCTGTCTGCGTTGAGCTTGCCCTTGGCGGCCGAGCCGGATGCGGAAAGCAGGTATTCGGCAGCGAAGCCCTGGTTGTAGAGGTCGAACTGGAACGCGGCGGTGTCGCCCTTGCACACGGTCATCTTGTTGCCTTCGAGGCCGGCGGCCTTGAGGGAGACGTTGTAGAAGTTGGAGACGTTGATTATGGGCGGCACGGCGGAGGTCTTGTTGCAGCGGAACGAAGTGCCGCGGATGACGCAGGGGTACTTGCCCTCGTCGCCGGTCTTGGGCGAGATGAAAAGCGGCCAGAACTCGGTCCTGCCCACCGGCACCTGGACGATTGAAGTGTTCGTGGTGACGAACGCGGGGCAGTCGAGCGAAATCGTGTAGTTGTCAAGGTAGCGGCCAGTGTTCTCGAAGCCGACCCACCTCATCGTGGACTCGTCGACCTGGGCCTCGATGACCGAGGAAATGTTGATTGTGAGGCCGCAGCAGTCCTCGACGACCATTTTCGAGAAGGCGTCGCGGTAGGTGAACTGGGAAACCGCCGAGAGCTTGAAGGAAACGTTCTGGGGCTGGGTGCCGCGCGGAACCGGGATTTTGAGTTCGGACGACTGGGAGGCGCCGGGCGCGAGGTCGAACTTGGAGTTGGAGACGGAATACGACGAGGGGGCAAGGTCGGTCAGGATGTCCCCGTTCTCGGAGAACTGGCCGCCGTTCTTGAGGCCGACGGGAAATACCGCGGTTTCCATGGCGCAGGTCTTGACAATGGGGACGTCGAGCGAGAGCACGTGGCACTCGAGGACCTTGAAGTCGCCTTCGAGCACCATGGTCTTCTTGCCGAACGCCACTATCTTGAACGGGTACGTTCCGGGAATGGCGTCGCAGCGGGGGGTAGCGATGAACGTGGCCTTCTTCGACTCGCCGGGGCCGATTTCCAC
>CAYVQS010000077.1:0-3603 GCA_964453195.1 Microcaldota archaeon
CAAATCCCCCCTAAATCTTGGAATAAAGCCGTTCCTTGAGGCTCTTGGAAAGCTTGGCCGCGGCCGCCGAGGCGTCGGACTTGCGGGCGGCCGTGGAGGCCGCCTCCTTCCTAGCGTCGGAAAGAATCTTGTCCACCTTGACTGCAAGCTCCTTCTTGCCGGCCGAAACTATGGCCGCCTTCTCCGAAGCCGCCTTCTTGTGGGCCTCGTCGAGGATTGCGTCCGCCTGGTTCCGGGTTTCCTGGAGCTCCTTTTCGCGCTCGCGCAGCGCCATTTCGACCTTCTGCTCGGCCTTGCCTTCCTCGGACTCGAGGGAGGAAATGGACGCGGAGAAGGACTCCGCATCGGTGGAAACGTGCGCGTGAGACTTGGACATTTTTCAATCAACCCGCTTCGAAATAGAATTTGACGCAACCATTAAGCCCGGAAAGGAATAAAAACCGTTTTTCGGGAAACGGAGGGCAACCCCCGCCCGCATAAGCTGCGAAGGCCAACTGGTCAGATTCACCCCGCCCATCTAGGGCGGATAATCCGTTTCCCGCAAAATAATATATAAATAGTTCGGCAAATACTTGCCCCGACAGTAGAATATATACTAGAAAATACTTGCCCGGTATGGACAGTAAGGAGATTCGGGAAGAACGGGCCGCAATTCGACAAGGTTTTTAAGGAAAACGCGCAGGAAGATATCCATAGACTAGTTTTGAAGCCGCAACAGGTGATTTGATGCCGGGATCTTGGGTCAGAAGAACGCTTAAGGCAAACGAGGGCGCAGTCGCTGCGCTAAAGAGACAGGACCCCGATTTGTTCGAACGGCTGGGCAAGGGGCAGTCCCCGCGTTCGGCGACCGCGGAATGCGCGGATTCCCGCGTCCGCTCCTCGGTCCTCACTGAAACCAGGCCCGGAGAGCGTTTCGCAGTCATCCGCAACGCGGGAGTGATTGTACGCCCCGACGACCGGGGCGCAGGAGCGACCCTGCAGTACTGGCTTTCGCACCTCAAGGGCGACGAGCCGCGCTTCATCGAGCACTTCATCCACCGCAAGTGCGGAGCCGTGGGCGCTGCTGCGGCCGCGTTCAAGGCCGCCGAAACCGGCGAGCACGGCGGGCACACGGTCGAGGAAATCATCGCCGAGCATGTGGGCCACATGAAGCCCGCGTGGGACTTCGTTTCCAGTAACAAGGCAGGCATCCCCGAAGAGGACCTTGTCGAGGTCTTCAACGAGGCGAACGGGATAGCGCAAATTGCCAACTATACGCTGCTTCCGGGAGTCGGCGTCCCGCTGAAAAAGGCGCTTGATGACGGAAGGGTGAAGATAATCCCCTACGTTCAGGGAATCCACGAAGGCGCGCACGAGGGAAGGCTGGAACACGGCTATCCCCTGCTCGAAAAATACGGGCTGCTCCAGAAGGCCATGAAGGCGTTCGGAGTGAACCCCAAGCACGTGCACTTGCCCTGAACAAGGGCCGTAAAAGTAGAATGAAGGCGGGGAAAACCCGCCGGCTTGTTTTTCTTTTTCGGCAGTTCAGCGGCAGCAGGCGCCGCAGCACTGGCACTTGGACGATCCGGGGTCGTATTCGTCGCGGGGCGCGGGTTTTGCGGATTTCTTGGCGGTTTTCTTCACGGCCTTCTTCTTTGCAACCATTAGCGTTCACCTTCGGACGGAATAACGCGGAAAACGAATAAAAAACGGTCGCCGGCATAAAAACCAGAAGCCGGCCGCGGGGAACCATGTAGTCCCTGGGGAATAGTACTTTCACAAAGGTTAAATAGGGGGAAACTCCTCAAGGCTTTCAGAAGGAATGGGTGGGCTGCGGCTTTTTTGCCTGTGCCAACAAGCCGTCTCGGTTCAAGACTTTAACGGGGTCGAGGGGTGGGCGCAGTTGGATTCTCTTGGCGCCAGACGGCAGTTTGCAGGAAAGGTGGCTGGAAATGAAGATTGACTGGATTGCGGTGCTTAGGCAGCTCGTGCTTAACGCAGTGTTCTGGGTCGGGGCGTTCGCCATCGCAATGACGCTGTTCTCGCCCGGGGAGTCCGTTCCGTTCCTCGAGATATTCCTGTTCTTCCTGGGATTCAACCTGCTTGCGCTGGGGCTTTTGCGGGCGTTCGCGCCCAAGATCCTGGAACAGATGCCCCGCGACGCGCAATCGGGCGAAAAGCGGCTGGGCTTCAGGCTCTACCCCGTGTCGTACCCCAAAGTCTGGGTGGACGAGCTCAAGGACTACGCGCCGGAATTCATCCACGTCGACATTTCCGACGGCGGAAACCTGCTTTTCGGCGCCAACGTCACGCGCGACGCGCTCCAGCAGTTCCGCGACTCGCTCAACGGCGCGCTGGGCGCCAAGGACGCCGGCCGGCCCGGCGCGGAAAAGCGGGCCAAGCCGCGGCAAAAGGCGAAGGGCGCGGGCGCGTAAGTTTCGGCCCCTGCCTTGCCAATTGCCACGTTTTTTATTTGTTCCAGGCCCCAACCCATAAGTGGATTCCTAAATGGACGCAGAACGGATCAGGCAGGACTTTCCCATCCTCAAGACGGGAGTGGTGTATTTCGACAACGCCGCGTCCTCGCTGACTCCCGAGCCCGTGCTGGCCAAGGAAGCCGAATTCTACCGCGAATACCGCGCCAACATCCACCGCGGCGCGCACCGGCTCACGCGCAGGGCCAGCGAGGAATACGAGGCCGTGCGGCGCACGCTTGCAAAGTTCTTCAACTGCGGCGACGGAATGTTCGTCAACGTGCCCAACACGACTTTCGGAATCAACTACGCCGCCCTCGGCCTCGACTGGAAAAAGGGCGACGAAATCCTGACGACCAGCCTCGAGCACCATTCCAACTTGCTGCCGTGGCAGAGGCTCGAGAGAAAGCACGGGGCAAGGCTCGAAGTCTACGAGGCCAGCCTAGACGGGGCGTTCGACGTTTCCGCTTTCATTGAAAAAATCACCCCCAGCACCAGGCTGGTCGCGGTCACTGCCGCAAGCAACGTGCTTGGAACCGCGCCGGACGTCGAGAAAATCTGTCACGAGGCGAAAAAGGCCGGCGTTTTGGTGCTGGTGGACGGCGCGCAGGCCGTCGGGCACCGGCCGGTGGACTTGTCGAAAATCCGCGCAGACTACTACGCTTTTTCCGGGCACAAGGCCTTTGGCCCCACCGGCTCGGCCGCGCTTTTCGTCCGAAACGGCGCTCCCCTCGAAGCCGCATTGCTTGGCGGCGGTACGGTGAAGACCGCCGACTTTCATTCCGAAGTACCCGCCCACGGCGCGGAACGCTTCGAGCCCGGCACGCCGAACATCGCGGGATTCATAGGCTTGGGCGCGGCAATCGACTACCTGTCGAAAATCGGCGTCGACAACATCAGAAGGCACGAAATCGAATTGACCAAGCTCATGATCAAGCGGTTCGAAGAACTGGAAAAAACTAGCAACGGGAAAGTGAGGCTGTTCGGGCCCCGCGACCCGGCGCTTAAGGGCGCGGTGTTCCCGTTCATAGTCAAAGGGGTCGAGGCGCACCAGGCCGCGATAATGTTCGACGAGCTGCATAAGGTGTGTGTGCGCAGCGGCCACCACTGCGCCGCGCCGTTGCATCGGCTGCTTGGAGTCCCTGCCACG
>CAYVQS010000077.1:3613-5777 GCA_964453195.1 Microcaldota archaeon
GGGCCTCGCTGCACGCCTACAACACTCCCGCCGAAACGGATAAATTCTTCGCCGCCTTGGAGACTGTCTCCAAATTATAGGTTTTTGCCAAATGATTTGCATAATCGCACTAGTGGTATTCGCAATCCTCGGAGTATTCAGCGCTTCGCACCGCCAGCTGGCGAAAGAGGCGTTCGACTGCGTGTTCCGCCGCGTGACGTTCCGGCCGTGCGTAAGCGGCCTGGACCAGCGGCTCAAGGCACAGATAGTGTCCAAGAGCCTCGGCGTTTCGCCTGCAATCGGGCAGTTCGTGCACAGGCACTTCGAGCTCATGTCGTGGCTGCTCACGCTCTCGATGTTCGTCAGCATGTTCTTCGCAGCGCAGGGCTTGTATAACTGGGCGGTTTACGGCTCGTGCGACCCCCAGGACCCACAGAACTGCTTTTACAACTCAATAGCAAGCGCCGGCAGGCAGGTCGTGCCCGGGTGCGCGATTCCCGCCAACGGCTCGGTGAAAGTCGACTATTTCTATTCCGAGACCTGCCCGTACTGCAAGCAGCAGGAACCCATACTTGACGCCCTGCTTGCCAACTATTCTTCGCAGGTGGTGCTGGAAAGGCACTGCATAAAAATACACGCCGGCGACGACGCGCTTTGCATAGCAAAATACGGCCAGGCGAAATACGACGCGGACACGCAGCTGGCGAGGGACATCGGCCTCAAGGCCACGCCCACCACCGTGTTCAACTGCCACAACAAGCTCGTGGGCATCCAGACCTATCCGCAGCTCGAAGCGTCGCTGTTTTCTTGCCAGAAGCAGGGATAGGTTGCCGCTAGGCGCGCTGGAAAATCACTATTAACACCAGGCCTGCCAGGACAAGAAGGGACACGTCGCCGCGGATTACCGAGTCAACCAGCGTGCGCATTTCGTCCGGGAACGACATTAGAAGAAGGACCACTATCCCGAACCACATCAGCATGTGCCCGCGGCGCTTCAATTCTCTTGCCTCCCCTTAATGAAACGGGGAGAATAATCATTTTTCTTCGTTTCGGTATGGACAAGTTCTGGGAAAATTAGACAACGCCGCCGAATGGAGAAGACTGGGGCGGAAATGCCTAAAGGCGCCAAGGAGCCCCGGACGGGAAGGAAGTCAGGCGCGCTGGAGGGCAAGCGCGTTCTTGTGCTTGAAGAAGTCTATGGCGTCGCGGTGGGCGTGGGGCGGCGCCGGCCGGGCAATGCGCGGGCGCGAAGCCAGCCGCTTGGCAGCCTCGGCCTTCCTTTCCTCGCCGTCTTGCTTTTGGGCCGAGGCGATGCGCTTGACCGCCGCGTGCTCCATTGTGTAGAACGCCAGCGTGGCGAGGTAGAGGAACATGACGGGCACGAAGGTGTAAAATCGCGTTTCCCTGCTTTCCTGGACTATCATGGACGCCATGAGCACGAAGGCGGCGAGCGAAGTCCAGAAGTGGGGCCGCATGGCGGCGATGATGCGGTCTAAAGGCATACCACGCTTGTGGCGCGGGAACTACTAATTCGTTCTGCAAATAGCGTAATGGACAGTAAATACAGTAAGTATTTTTTTGTACGTGCAAAGAACGCACTTCTGGGGGAAAAGTATATATTTTTTGTCCGGATTAAGTACTGCGATTACCATGGTAAATAGGCGCCGCGTGCAGCTGACCGGCACTTCGACTCTTTCGGTCTCGCTTCCCAAGAACTGGGCGAAGCGGTATTTCATCAAGAAGGGCAGTGAGCTTGCGGTCATCGAGGCCGGGGACGGAAGCCTGGTAATAAGGCAGGAGGGCGACGAGCCCAAGAAGACGGCCGCGGAAATAGTCTGCGAGGACTACTCATCCACCGAGGAGATGCGGCGCAGGTTCCTGGCGCTTTACCTGGCGGGCTATTCCGCAATCAAGGTGAGCTCGAAGCAGCGGCTCCCCATGGACCGCAGGAAAATGGTGGTGGACGAGGCCCGGCGCCTGATAGGCGTCGAGGCAACGGAAGAGACGCCGAACTCCATCACGGTGCAGGACTTCTTCTCGCACGAGGGCCTGTCGGTGGAAAACACGCTCAAGCGCACGCACCTGCTGACGTGCAACCTCTACGAGGACCTGCTTTCCGCCCTTGCGAAGAACGACCGCCAGATGGCGCGCAACTTCGCGGCCCGGGACGACGACGTCGACCGGC
>CAYVQS010000078.1:0-5728 GCA_964453195.1 Microcaldota archaeon
GGCTGGCACATCGAGTGCTCGGCGATGAGCATGAAGTACCTGGGCGAGACGTTCGACATCCACGGCGGCGGGCAGGACCTGATTTTCCCGCACCACGAGGACGAAATCGCGCAGTCCGAGGCCGCGACCGGAAAGCCGTTTGCCAATTACTGGATACACAACGGGTTCGTAATCGTGGGCAAGGACAAGATGGCCAAGAGCCTGGGAAACTTCGTCACGCTAAGGGAGGCGCTGGACAAATGGGGCGCGCCGGTCCTGAGATATTTCCTGCTGACCAAGCATTACCGCGACCCGCTTGACGCCGAAGAGCGGGCAATCGAGGACGCGCGCAACTCCTACCAGAAGCTCGCCGACACCGTAAGACGGCTGGAAGAGGCCACGGCCAAAGAGGATACGCTTGCGCACAAGACGCTGCAGGACGAGGACTGGAAAACGCGGGAAATAATGGAAATCGACGCGAAGTTTGCGGACGCGATGGACGACGACTTCAACACACCGGCTGCAATCGCGGCGCTGTTCGAGCTCAAGGACCTGGGCCAAAAGTACCTCAACGACCCGTCGTGCACGCACGTCTCGGCAACGCTCGCCCTGGCGGAGTTTCGGAAACTTGGAAAAGTGCTTGGGCTGTTCTGCACTGACGGCGCCAGGGAAAGGCAAATGCAGCTGGAAGGCAACGTAATCGAAAAAATGGTCGCCGACCGCGAAGCCGCGAGAAAAAGAAAAGACTTCGCCGAAGCGGACAGGATAAGGAAACTGCTCCTGGAAAAGGGAATAATTCTCGAGGACTCGGCCATTGGCGCCAAGTGGAAGAAAAAAGCGTGAGGTGGTGAAAAATGCCGGAGAGACAATTCAACCTGGGTGGCAGGGAACTGAAGCTGGAGCTTCCGGGCGGAAGCGTGGTCGACGCCAGCAAGACGAAAATCGGAGTCTATGTTTCCGGAAGGGCGGCCGCGGACGGTCTTCTGGAACAGTTCAAGAGGCACTTTCCCGAGCTTGAGAAAAAAACCCCAAACTCGCACGCGGCGGACATCGGGGGCCACAGGCTGAGAATAAACATCTTCGAGCGCGCGGTGAGGCACCCGGGCACCGACACGCTGATAACCGCAGAAGCCACGACAAAACAAAAGCGCGCACCAAACTTCGGCACCTACGAGCCGCACCAGGTGCTATAGGAGGCCGGAGAACTTCCTGGCGCTGGACTACTCCCTGCCGTAGATCTCGCCAAGCTCGTACTTGGCGCCTGCGGCCTGCAGGAAATTTTCCTCGCGGAGTTGGAATGCTGCGTCCAGGAAAGGAGAAGGCGGCGTTCCGGTGACAACTATTTTTTCTCGAACCGGTGCAAGAGGCCTAGAAGCTCCTTCTTTTTCGCCTCGGTGACCGGGACGAGGACGAGGCCTTCCTTTGGCTGGCCGTAGACGACCACCGAGCCCAGCGGCGCGAAGAGCACGGCGGGAATGACTGCCAGATCTTCTTCGCCGCTTACCTGTACGAGGGCCGGCTTTTCCAGCTTGAGCGCCTTTCTCGTGGCGTTGACGAGGGAATGAGTGATGCGCGACGCGGGATTGGACGCAAAAAAGAGCGCGGAGTACTTGAAGCCCAGTTCCTTGGGCGCGGAGAACACCCGGCGGCGTTCGGTCTTCAGGTCGGCGAAGCCCAGGTCAAGCGGCACGCTAAGAGAGGCGAGTTCTTTTACTGCCACGTCGCCGACCGCGATGATTTTCGTCGGCTTGGCCGCCAACAGAAGTTTTTTGGCCTTGGCAGCTGCGGAAAACTGCTTTTTGGAATTGCGGACCAAAAGGCCGATGGGCTTTTTCAGCGACGGAATCAGCGCCGAAGTCAAAAGATAGACCGTGGCCTGCAGGTGCCTGGCGTAGATCATGCCGTTGCGGTCCAGTTCGCCGAGGCGGATGCGAGTGGAGGAAATGTGGCGCCGGTCCTCGGAGCAGACGAAGCGGCACAGCACCGCAGCGACGGGGGCGAGGTTGTTGCGCCGCCGCAGCCTGTTGACTTGGGCGACTTTCGGCAGCGTCTCGGTAGTGGCGACGATTGCTTGAAGTTCGCGCGAAGACTTCGCCGGGCCGGCGACGTCCTCGATCTTGAAAAGCTTCGCGCGGCCCAAAAGGCGGCTGCGCTTGAGGAATTCCTTGACCTCCCGGACCCTTTGCGGGAACGGCTCGACCACGTGCGCCAGTTTTTTCCCCTCGCGCCGCACCATTTCGTCCGAGGTAATGCCGATGAAAACCCGGTCGGCGACTTCGAAGGCGCGGGAAAGCAGCGCCTCGTGGCCCCTGTGGAGCCGGTCGAACGTTCCGCCGGTTGCCGCCACCGAAAAACGCCGTTTCATGGGGGAAATCAGGCAAAGGATGTTTTTAATTGGCGAAGTTGCAAGCACTTGCGTGGAAAACCCAAGCGGCCGGGCCGCGAAAATAATCAGGGCGCTGAAAAAGGCAATCAGGACGCAAAGCTACCTCAAGCGCGAAAGCCGAAGCAGCCGCGGAGTTTTCCGGACGCTGATTGCCACCATTCTGTCGGCGCGCAACCGGGACGAAAGCACGGATTGCGCGACCAACCGGCTGTTTTCGGTTTACAGGACGCCAAAAGAGATTGCCAATGCCCCTTTGAAGAAAATCGAAAGGCTCATCAGGAAATCGGGCTTTTACAGGACCAAGGCGCGTTACGTCAAGGAAACGTCGCGGAGAATCGCTGTGGACTTTTTGGGGAAAGTGCCGGAATCGATGGAGCAGTTGATGACGCTGCCCGGCGTCGGCCGCAAGGTCGCGGGGTGCGTGCTGGTGTACGGCTTCGGAAAATGCGACTGCATTCCCGTGGACACGCACGTGCACCGCATTTCCAACCGGCTGGGCCTGGTGAAGACGAAGGCGCCGGAACAGACCGAAAAAAAGCTGATGAAAACCGTTCCCAAAAGGCTGTGGGGCGACGTCAACGAACTGTTCGTGGTGTTCGGCCAGACTATATGCAGGCCCGTCGGACCAAAGTGCGAGATTTGCCCAGTCTACAAATACTGCAACTGGCTGGGAAAGAAACTTTAGCGGCGGCGGATACTTTGCAGTGCGCCTGGGGGAAATTTTGGTTTGCCTCCAAGAACGACAACGCCTTTCCCTTCACGAACGCGGACGCCTTTGCCTGCGCCCCTGCTGGCGCGCCTAATATCGGCGAAGTGCGCTTCCGCTTCGCGCAGAGCTTCGGGCGAAATTCGCTTTTGGCCACCAAGCTTGTTGGAAAGCCATCTTTGAAAAGTTTCGCGGATGCCCATGCGAGTATTCACCTGAAAGACTGGTGAATGAAGTAGTATTTTAGATTAGCCCCGCTTCCTGCAGCGCCATTATGTCCATTGCCGAGATTTTTTCGCCGGCCTTGAAGCGTTCGAAGGCGTCTTGGGCCGCGGCCGACACTTTGGCCTTGTGCTTTTCCCGCTCGGCCCTTTTCTCGGCCTCGATTTCGTCGCGTTCCTTCTTCTCCTCGGCCGAGAGGTCGGCGCGGATTTTCAAAAACTCGCCGGATTCCTCGGCGGCCTTGCCCCGCGCCTCTTCCAGGATTGCGATGGCCTTGGAAATCTCCAGGCTTAGGGCGTCGGCCTTCTTGAAGCATTCCAGCATTGCCGCGTGCTCGACGTCGCTTTCCCGCGCCAGCGTCCGCACGTGTTCGGACACGGGCCGCGCCCGGTCGATTAGTTCGCGGATTTTTGCGCGCGCCTCGCGCAGTTCGCCTGCGGATCTCTCCCTTTCCTCGGCTGCGGGGACGAGCTTTTCCAGGTCGCGTATCTGCTTGGAAAGCGCGTTTTCAAGACGTGCGTTGGTGGCCTCGGTCTGCAGCTTCCACTCCAGGACCTCGATTTGCTGCTTCAGGTCCGCAAGTGGCTGGCACGCGGGCAGCTTGGAAATCGATTCCTGCAGTCCGGCGGCCTTCTTCTTGAGTTCGGAAAGCTGGAGAAAAAGTTCGTCGCGCCCGGCCTTTGCCTCGCGCACCTTGGCGTTGGCCTCGTCCCGCCCCTTCCTGTGGGCGGCTGCGGCCGCAAGCAGTTTCTTGAAGGAGTCGATGTTGGCGCGGTTCTTGTCGGCCAAGTCGCGCACTTCCCTGGCGGACAGGTCGCGCTTTTCCCTGACTTCGAAAAGCTTTTTTTTCAGCTCCTCCTTGGCGTCGGGTTGTTGCGGGGATTCTTCGGGCATGTTGGAAAAACTCCCCCTTTGGGGGAAGAGAAAAACGGGAAAATCAGACGCGCGGCCTTTCCACGGTCGGGTATTCAAGCTCGATTTCCTCGATTATTTCGTCGAGTTCGGCGCGCTGCTTCTCCAGGACCTTCTGGATTTTCTTGATTCTCTTTTCCGTGAGCTCGATTTCGCGGTATTTTCTCGCGGACTTGTTGAAGTGCTCTACGGAGAGCGTGAAGTATTCCTCGTTGTTCATGTTGCGCGCGATGTCGTTGAGGATCTCGCCCAAGAGGCGGTTGGCGGCAAGCTTTGCCTCGAGCTTGATCTGGTGCTGGTTGGACATGTTGTCCTTGAGGATCTTGACCACGCGCGCGTTGGGGAACGGCAGGCGAAGCTGCTCTTCGACGTCCTCGGAGACTTCTTCCTCGGCGGGAGCGGCCTCTGCGGCGGCTTCCTGGATTGCTTGGCTTACCTGTTCTTCGTTAGTCATCAAAATCTCCCCCAAAAAACGCTGACTTGTCCCTGGTTTGCCTCGTGGAAATCGGAAAATCAGCCTGCAGCACTTGCTTGAATAATTGATGGAAAAGAAGCTTTTAAACCCTCTTTTCGCGCATGCCGAAAGAGCGTTTTTAAGGCGGGAAAGCCACTAAAAAATCTATATGGCAAAAGCCGCTGCCCCGGCGCGGGCGCCGAAAATCCGCGTCCTCGTCCACCCGTTCTACGACCTGTACCACGAGGAAAAATTCTTTCCCGAAGCCAGGGGCTACCACGGCTATTACCTGGAAGACGAGGCCGACGTCGCCGCCAAGGTGTGGCGCCGTGAAATCGACCGGGCGGCAGAAAAGGGCGAGCACTTCGTCTTCGTGGCGAACCTGCTGGAAAACAACGACCTTAAGGCAATCAAGGCCGGAAAAAAGGCCGCCGAGGGCCCGGACCGCCACGAGAAGGAACTGCTGGCCTACGCCCACCGCCAGCTCGGCGACAGGCTGATTTTCGTGCCGAGCACCGACGTTGGCAGCAACAACCTCAACCTCTTTCGGCAGAAGCACCTGCGCGAGCTGTTGAAGAGAAACGGCGCAAAGCCCGCCGAAGTCCATGCTACCGTTTTCGGCGAATGGACCGACCGGTGCGTCGAGGACCAGATTGGCCTGCTTGCGGCGTCGGGAGTTTCGCGCGGCAAAATCGCGGTGCTGCCGCACAAGAGCGTGCCCAAGCGCGGAATGCTCACTCCGTGGGACTGGGAAGAGATGCGGGAATACGTCGGCCGCCAGCGCGAACGCGGCCTTCGCGGAAAGGACTTGAGGGACTCGCTCAAGGAAAAGCACCTTGCGCTCATCAAGGCGGCGCGGGGATACACTATTGCCAACTTGGAAAAGAGGCGGCGCGCGGCCTAGGGCTTTTCCAGCAGCAGAAAGCACTTTCTCTTGCGGCCGTTTTGTGCGTTGTCCTGGTGCACGACAACCGAGAAGCCTGCGGACTTGAAGATTTTGCCGGCCCAAAACAGCTCTTCCTCGCTTTTGGGATAGAACTGGACCGCCGCCTTGCCGCCTTTTTCCAGG
>CAYVQS010000079.1:0-5726 GCA_964453195.1 Microcaldota archaeon
CAATGATGTGGCTTTTAATGGGCCCTCATTCTGACAGACAAGCTACCCCGGGGGTAACAGGCTCGTCGCGTGCGAGAGTTCATATCGACCACGCGGTTTGGTACATCGCTATCGGCTCAGGTCATCCTGGCGGTGCAGGAGCCGCCAAGGGTTGGGTTGTTCATCCATTAAAGACCTACGTTAGTTGGGTTCAGAACGTTGCGAGACAGTTCGGTGGCATCTTCTAGGAGTGTTTGGCAGTCTGAGGGTAAGGAACTCTAAGTACGAGAGGAACGGGGTTTCGGCGCCTCTAGTTGTGCAGCTCTTTTCAAAGAGGCTGCGTAGCCACGCGCTAACGGATAAGCCCTGAAGGCATCTAAGGACGAAGCCGTTCCCAAAACGAGACTGCTTAGGTCACGCGCAGCAGACGCGTTTGATAGGGCGGGCGTGTAAGACAGGAGCGCAAGCGACTGTTGAGCGAACCGCTACTAACGACCGTAACTCTTCACAAATAAGCCAACCACTCTTTCGAGCCCGTATGCCGGGCATTGACAAAAGAGCACTGTAAATTGATTTGTGAAGACACAAGGCTTTTCTCCACATCAGTGAACAAGGGTTCTCAGTCTTCGGCTTAAAAAACTACTTCCTGTACGGCTTGCAATTCTCCTCTTTGTGAGCAATCCGCGCAGGTATTTCTCTTTCTCGTCCGTTGTTTTGCTTAGCGCTAGCTTGTTTCTATTGGCCTGGTTTTTACTGAGAAGAAGCGCCGGTTGACGCGTTTCACGCAAGCGATGAAACGGATTTCCCGACGGCCAGCATTTTTCTCCTGGCGGCGTACCACTCTGCTAATTTTGACGGCGGAAGGCCTTTGGCCGCGCGAGACGCAGATTCAAGTTGCGATAGCGTGAGTATGTGTCCTTCGACTTCGAGTTGTCCGCCGTTCCCGCTGCGAATTGAAACATAGGGCGTTGCTCCTTTTGCACGGAATATTGTTTCTCTTCGCTGTCGGCTGCCTTCTTCCAAAACAAAGCCTGTTTCGGCCATAAGGTTGTGCAGCGCGGTTAGCGAGGTTCTGGCATCTAGTTTATGCGAAAAAACGGGTTGCCAAGTTTCTTCTGTTGCCATTGTCGTCTTTGCTGCCGTTGTTCTCTTTGCCGCCAAATCCATCACCTAATCCATTCTTCTGAGGTTGGTGATATATCTTGCTTGTGGTTCTGTCTTGTGCAAAACGTTTAAAACAGGCAAAATCCATGATTTTGCCGATAGCAAAATGGGCTTTTTCGACTGGGTTGGCAAGGCACTTAACAAGGCCGCGGTGGCAATCGCCAAGGGCATCCGGCGTTTCGTGGTCTACACGCTTCTCGTGTTTTTCTTCGGCATGATGGTGGGCATGCGCCTCTTTGAGAAGGGCGTGCAGGACAACGCCATGTGGCTCTTCTCCCCGCTCATCCTCGCGTTTTTGGCGTACCTGTACACCGAAGTAGCCGCGATAATCTTCGTCTTCATCCTGTTCTTTTTCCTTTTCCTCTTCGTAGCGTAGCAAAATGGCTTCTTTTTCCGAAAAAGTCTGGGCCGCGTGCGCCAAGATTCCCAGGGGCAAAGTTTCCACTTATTCTTCGATAGCGAAAGCAATAGGCCGCCCCCGCGCCTGCCGGGCGGTTGGCAACGCGCTGAACAAAAACCCCTTCTTACCTGGCTTTGGCACTCGGTTGGCTAAGAGCGCAGGCCATGGGCGTTTTCTGCGTTCGCTCCGTGCCAAAACCAGGTTGCCCCCCGTGCCGTGCCACCGGGTGGTAAAAAGCGACGGTTCGGTGGGCGGGTTCGCCAGGGGTTCGAAAAAGAAGGTTGCCCTTTTGAAGGCGGAGGGCGTCGAAGTCTTGGGCTCTGCCGGCAAGCCTAAAGTTGACTTGCATAAGTTTCTTGCGCGGCTTTGACTGTTTTACGGCCGCTGGAAAACGCTGATTTTCGCCCGCATCGCCCCAAGCGCCAGGCTGGGCGGGTGTTTCGAAGTATAGGTTATTTCCCCGGTGTTGTTGGCAAAGTCGTAGGACCACGCCGCGCCTTTTTTCAGCGGGCCGCTGTCCATCCTTTCCACGCCCATCATGGTGAATACTGAGTGGTCGGCTTCGTCGAAGTTGAACCACGTCACTGCGGTGCCGGTCTGCACGTAGGCGTCCTCGGGATAGTACTTGAAGTCCTTCATCTCGATTTTGCACGCGGTGTAGGAGAAGACGGGGTCGGCGGTGCTCGTGGCGCAGAACGGCAGCTGCGCGGACTGCGAATTGCACCCGGCGAGCGCGATTGACGTCGCCGCGAGGGCTGCGAACAAAAGGGTTTTGTTCACCTAAATCACTCCTTGAGCGACTCCCAAAGAAGCTCGTCCTTGTACTTGACGACGAGGCCAAGGTCGCTTATTTCCACCGGGTGAAGGAATTTTGAGTTGTTGGTTCCGCGCATTTTCCGGACGAACAGCGAGCGGTTGGGCGCGTTGAAGAACATCTGGATGACCCCGTCCACCAGGAACTCTTCGACGCCGAATCGGGAAAGCTCGTGCTTTCCGCCGGTGGTTTCGCACGTCAGCACCGTCGTGCACTTGATGCTTCTGAGCCGTTCGATGAGCGAGTACATTGCGAACCTCACGGTCGAGACGTCCTTGACCCAGAACGAAAACGCCGTGATGGAGTCTATTACGAGCCGGCGCGCGCCCATTTCCTTGGCCTTGTCGACTATCTGCAGCACCTGTTCCTCGAGGTTCTCGCGGTTGGACAGGTCGGGGTCGAACTTGATTATTTTCAGCTTGTTCTCCTTCTCAAGCGACAGCAGGTCCCAGTTGAAGCGCTGCATGTTCCACCACAGGTTGTGCGGCCCCTCTTCGAGAGTCGCGTAGAGGCCGGCGTCGCCGTAGTCTTTGGCGCCGTTGTACAGGTATTCCATGCAGAAGATTGACTTGCCGGTTCCGGGCCCGCCGCTGACGAGGATGGACGAACCCTCGGGAAACCCGCCCTCGATGAGCTCGTCCAGGCCGGGAACTCCCGTCTTCACGCGTTTCATGTTTTTACCGCACTAATAATTCCGCCCTGCTTAAAAAACCCTTTTTATTATTCGCAGTCCTCATAGTCGCGGATGATGACACGAAGAGGTACTTCCGACCGCCAAAGCTGTCAGAGGCTTTTGGCGAAAATGGGGACAACTTCTTTGTCTGACACCTGATGCTTGTTAACCGCCCCGGCGGCTTTAGAAGGGGCGGAAAGCCTTTTTAAGACGGGAAGCGAAATCTTCCTTTACCCACAGTTTCGAGAAATCCGATAGCAATGGACTTGCTGAACATCGTAGTGCAGCCTACTTGGCGCGAGTTTCTGGTCGACCTGGTGCAGACCAACCAGATGGACCCGTGGGACGTCGACGTCGGAAAAGTCGCCGACGCCTATTTGGCCAAGGTGCACGAGCTCCAGTCCATGGACTTGCGCATTCCCGCCAACGTCATCCTCGCGTCCGCCCTTCTGCTGCACTTCAAGGCCAAGTCGCTTTCGTTCGAGAACCTGTTCGAGCCCGCGGTCGAGGAGGAAGTGGTCCCGCTGCTTTCCGAGGACGTTCCCGACCTGTTTTTCCGCGGCAGCCTGCCGCGCCGCCGCAAAATCACGCTCGACGAGCTTTTGACCGCAGTGGACAAGGTGATGAAGCAGGGCAAGCGCAGGCAAATGCCGACCATCATTCCCGAGGCCTTGAACATCGAGCTGCCCAAGGAGAATTTGCACGAGAAAATAATCCGCGTCTATGAAAAGGCGCATTCGCTCAAGGACGCCGAGAACGTGCTTTTGTTCTCCGCCTTGCTTGAGGACAAGAGCGCGGACCAAATCACGCTCACTCTCATTCCCGTGCTTCACCTGGTGCAGGAACAGAGGATGCTTGCGTGGCAGGACACGCTTTTCGGCGAAATTTTCCTGCGCATCCTCGAGAAAGAGGACGGCGCAGTCGGCGCCTCTGCGGAAGACGGGTCGCCCCAGCAGGGCGAAAAGACGGTTGAAATCCAGGTCAGCCAAGTAGCCGCCAAGATGGCCTAGTAGGAGCCGGCGCCGGTCTAGGCGCGTTTTCCGCTTATTCTCTTGAGCAAGGCAGGCAGTTCGTTGAAGGCGCTTATCCGGTAGTCCGATTCTAGTTGCGCGTTGTTCTGGTTGGCGACAAGCACGCTTTTTACCCCCGCGGCCCTGGCGGCGGTCGTGTCGTTGGCGGTGTCGCCGACCATCAGCGCCTGTTCCTTAGGCGCGCCAAGCAGCGCAAGCGCCTTTTCCAGGGGCTCGGCCGACGGCTTTCCGTGGGCAACGTCGCTCGTAGTGACTACGGCGTCGGGAATGTTGTGCCAGTGGAAAAACGTTTCATGGCGCTGCCAGACTTCGCGGTTGCCGTTGGTGATGATTGCTATTTTGTATTTTTTCTTGAGCGCCTTGAGCGTCTTGGTGGCGTCGGCGGATTCGCGCACTAGGATGGGGTAGTAGAACTGCAAATATTTTTGGCGGTTGTACTCTGCCATTTCCCCGGCAAGCGCCGTGTCTTCCTTTTTTTCGTCGGGCAGCAGGTTGCGGATCCAGTCCTTGGCGGGCAGGCCGGTGAATTCCAGCACTTTTTCCTTGGAGGGCGGCTCGAAGCCGAATTTGGTGAAGGTGTGGGCGTAGGCGCGGCAGAGCGCTTCTTCGGACTCGATGAGCACGCCGTCGACGTCGAGCAAAACCGCCTTGATCATTTTTCAGTCAGTCCCCATGTAGTGGATGAGCGTCCCGGTTGCCGCAAGCACCGCGATTCCCGCGAGCATCAGCAGCGCGAGGTAGGCCGCGGGGTCGAGCCATCCTGGCTGCGCCATTACCGCGAGGCCGCGGGCCCCGCGGAAGAACGCGACGAATCCGAAGCCCGCGACTATTGCCAGCGAGACTTTGTGGCGCTGGCCTGCTTTATTGAGTCTTTTGGACAAAACGCAAACGCCTCTTTTTCCCCTTTCATTCCACTGCCATTGCGTGGAGCAATGCCCCGGTTCCAAGCAGCAGCGCGATTCCGATGACGAGGCAGGAAACGTAGTTGAGGGGCGTGCCGGCGCCGAACGCGGCGTCGAAGGACAGGTCGAGCAGGCCCCACGCGCCGCGCCAGAACAGCACTCCGCCGATTCCTGCGATTATCGCGAAGAGAATCTTGTGGTGGACCTTGAGGCTTCCGAACTTTTTCAGCAAACTAAGCATATTCCCATCTAACGCTGCTAACACTTAAAAGAAAGCCGGCTTATTCCGGCAATGGCGGAATTTCGTCCGACGGCCCAAGCGTGCACGCGCTTTGCACCTTTACGAAATAGCCTCTGCCGGGTACCACCAGAGACTCCTTTTCATATCTGCTTTGGGAATATGCAAAGGGACCTGCTTCGACTTTGCAGTTTTCGCTCAGGTCACTCCACTTGGCTTCGGAATACGGTGCGCCCACCTGGTTCCAGCCCGGCAACAGTTTTACGCCGTCCATTGAAACTTGATGATAGCTAGAGAGGCTTGCCCAGCACGAAGAAGAAACTTTGGCCCAGTAGCCTTTGCCACCTTCCAAAACGGTTCCTGACTTCAGCACACCTACTTTTTCATATTTGTTTCCAGCAGAGTCGTAGTGCCAGACAGTCGCGGCATCGCAGCTTGTGGAAATAATGGGGGCTTGTTCCAAGGAAACAGAAAACAAGTTCCACCCAGCAGAAAGACCAATAGCCACGGAGGGCATCGTAGTTG
>CAYVQS010000080.1:0-5485 GCA_964453195.1 Microcaldota archaeon
AATTGATTGAAATAAAGCCGTTAACGGAACTTGACGCCACGGCCAAGGCGCCGCCTTCCAAGGCGCACACGCTGCGGGCGCTTTTCGTCGCCGGCCTGGCAAGCGGGAAAAGCACGCTCGAAAACCCGCTTTTTGCCGAGGACCAGCTTTTGGCCGCCGGCGGCATGGAAAAGTTCGGCGCCGAAATTCAGAGGAAGAACGACCGGTTCGAAATAACCGGAGTGGACGGCGCGCCGGCCGCGCCAAGCGAGCCGGTCTTCCTGGGCAACTCCGGCGTTTCAATCCGGTTCGCGTGTTCAATCGCGGCACTTGCCGACGGCAGGACGGTGCTGGCCGGCAGCGAGCGGATGAAGCAGCGGCCGCTTGGCGAACTTATAAGCGGCCTTGGGCAGCTCGGAGTCAAGGCAAACTATTTGGAAAAAGAAGGGTTTCCGCCGGTCGAAATATCCGGGCCTTCGCTGAAGGGCGGAAAGGCGACGATGGGCGGGGAAGAAAGCTCGCAGTATTTTTCGTCCATCCTCGTTGCCGCGCCGTACGCCGAAAAGGACGTCGAGCTTTTGGTCAGAAATGCAATGAGTTCCGCGCCTTACGTCGGAATCACCATCGACGTCATGGAAAAGTTCGGGGCAAAGGCTGAAAACGACAATTACAAGTCGTTCTTCGTCGAGGCGGGGCAGCGTTACCGGGGCCGCGGCTATTCCATAGAAGGCGATTTTTCGAACGCGTCGTATTTCTTCGCGGCCGCGGCGGTTTCGGGCGGCAGCGTGCGCGTCTCCAACCTCGGCCGGGATTCGAAGCAGCCCGACAAAAAAATCTTGGAATTGCTGGAAAAAATGGGCTGTTCCGTTAAATGGAAGGGCGGCGCAGCCGAAGTTGAGGGCCCGGAAAAACTCAAGCCCGTGGACGCCGACATGAACGAGTGCCCGGACATCGTGCCCACCGTGGCAGTAGTGGCGGCGTTCGCCGGGGGCAAGAGCGTCTTGAGGAACGTCGGCCACTTGAAGATAAAGGAATCCGACCGCATGGTGGTCGTGTGCGAAGAGCTTGGAAAAATGGGCATAAAGGCATACGAACAAGCAGGAGCGCTGATAGTGGAAGGCGGCCGCCCTAAGGGCGCAGTGATTTATTCTCACGACGACCACAGGATAGCGATGGCGTTTGCCGTCGCGGGCTTGAAGGCGGGCGTGAAAATCGAGGGCGCGGCGGCGGTGGGCAAGAGTTTTCCGGACTTTTTTGAAAGGCTGGGTGAATTAGGAAAATGACTGGCAATTCTTTTGGCAGGCTGTTTCGTGTGACGACTTTCGGCGAGTCGCACGGCCCCGGCGTGGGAGTGGTGGTCGACGGCTGTCCGGCGGGGCTGGAGCTTGACGCGTCCGACGTCCAGAAGGAATTGGACAGGCGGAAGCCGGGCTCGACTGCCGGAAGCACGGCGCGGGCCGAGGAGGACCGTGCTGAAATTATGAGCGGCGTCTTCGAGGGGAAAACCACGGGCGCGCCGGTTGCGGTTGTAGTCTTCAACAAGGATGCGGACTCTTCCGCTTATCGGAGCATTTCGAAGGTTTTCCGGCCGGGCCACGCGGATTATTCCTATTTCGCCAAGTTCAGGCGCCGGGACTGGCGCGGCGGCGGAAGGTCGAGCGGCCGCGAAACGCTTGCGCGCGTGGCGGCGGGCGCAATTGCGAAGAAGCTGCTTGGAAGAATCGGAGTCCGGCTGCTTGGGCGCGTGGTCGAAATTTCCGGGGAACGGGAAAGGCCCGTGGAAATCACCGGAAAAAACTTGCCCGAACTTGAGAAAAAAATCTATTCTTCGCCGGTCCGCTGCGCGGACTCTGTTGCCGAAAAGAGGATGGTTCAAAAAATCGAGGCCGCGAGGAAAGAAGGCGATTCGGTCGGCGGAGTCGTCGAAGTCGTGGCCCTGGGCGTGCCGCCGGGCCTTGGGGAACCCGTGTTCGACAAGCTCGACGGGGTCTTGGCGCACGGCCTCATGTCCATCGGCGCGGTCAAGGGCGTGGAAATCGGCAATGGATTTGGCGCTTCGAAGCTCACGGGCAGCGAAAACAACGATTTTTTCGAGCTGAAGGACGGAAAGCCGGCTACGAAGACCAACCGGCACGGCGGAATTCTCGGCGGCATTTCAACGGGCATGCCGATTGTGGCGCGCATATCGGTCAAGCCCACTCCTTCGGTTTCCAAGGAACAGGAGACTGTGGATGAGGATGGCAAGCGCGTGGGCTTGAAAATTGCGGGCAGGCACGACGCCTGCATCTGCCCAAGGATCGTCCCCGTTGCCGAGGCAATGACTGCACTGGTGTTGGCCGACGCGGCAATGGTGCAGGGCGTCCTGCCGAGAAAATTCTGAAAGCCACCCCTCGACTTGGCAGTGGGTTTTGTGAAAAACGGCAGGAAAAGTTCCGGCTCTACTTGGGCTCGTCTGCGAAGGCCTTGGCGAATTCTTCTTCGAAGACCACTTTCTTGGCCTCGGCAACGTACTGGAGCACTAGTTGGACGAAGCGGTACTTGGCCATTATGTAGTCCTGGATCTTGGGCACCGAGGCGTCGACCTTGACGGTCACGGCGCCGTCCTTGAAGGACGCGGCGGCCTCGGGCAGGTCGAGCAAATCGTGCACTGCCAGCTTGACCTTCTCTTCGGGCGCGGACGCGCACGTGACGACGTTGATGGTAAAGTCCAGGTCCTTGCCCGCGAGGGGGTGGTTGAAGTCGACCTTGACGCGGCCGGACTCTATAGAGACCACGCGAGCGGCGGTGTCGTCCATGTTCAGCACCATTCCGGGGTACGGAGTCACGCCCTGTTCCTTGAACTTGGCAACGGGAATGAGGCGGATGAGTTCCTTGCTGGGCTGGCCGTATGCCTTGGCGGCGGGAATGTGCACTTTTTCCTCCTTGCCTTCGGAGGCCTTGAGGAGCGCCTCGTCGAAGCCTTCGACGACCTGCTTCTTGCCGACGACCACGAAAAGCGGCGCGTACTTTCTTCCCGGCTGGTCGAAGCCCGCTTTCTTGGCTTCTTCGGCAATGTTGGTGTCGAACACCTTGCCTTCGGTCGAGCCCACGTACCTTACAGAAACGAAATCTCCTTCCTTGGCCATTTTCAGAAACACCTCTAGTTGAGAACGGAAAATTCCAGAATAAGACTGGGAAACAGTTTATGGCTGACAAGGGTTAAAAACCCTTTTTTCGCATAGTAATTGGCAAAAACAACGGCTAGTTTTTCGAAGGTGTTTTCACTGGAAAAGGCACGCATACTCCGATGGTTCACGATCCTGGTCATCGCGGCTTTCGTCATTGAAATATTCGTCGTCCTCACCTACGGCCAAGGCGGCGAAGACCAAAGCCCCACTCCGACGCCCATAATCCGGCAGGTCGAGACGTTCGCCGGCGTGGGCGCGGGCTATGCCCTGGTCGAGAACTTCACCGACGAGGCGTGGATTGTCTGCAACTCTTCCGGCAACGCGCCGGCGGACGAAGTCGCCAAGCTTCCGGGGGCCGCCGCGGCCTATTTCGCGAGCAGCCAGCTCATCGTGGTCGAGCTCGCGCCCGGCCTTTCGCAACCGGGCTTTTTGGCCCTGGCAATCAACGCTTCCGAGGCAATCGGCGCCGCCTGCGGGGAATCGTTTTCCATGCAGAGGCTGGCGCAGCTTTCTTTCCTGGACTGCGACGCGGGAATCAACTGCGTCAACGAGTCCGGAGTTTTCAAGGTCTTGAACCTCACGGCGTTCAACCAGTCCAACGCCGCCAAACAGGTGAGCCCGTGGCAGATAACGTATTTTTCGCGCGCGGGCGGAAAAGTGCGGGGCCTCGTGTCGCCCGCTGCCGTGGCTGGCGAGAAAATCTACTCCGCGTTCTCGGTGAAGCTGGTAAACGGCGAAGTGCGCGAGTTCTTCGCCGAACAGTCCCAGGCGCTCGACCTGGCCGGAAAAATCGCGCAGGCGGCCGCGGGCGAAGAAGAAACCGCCCCTGTTGATTCAGCCAACGAAACCCTGGAGATAGGCGAATCGATTGAGATAAGCGCGACTGCCGCGCCTTGAACTGGAGACCGCGTCCAGTTCCACCGACGCCAACTCCCAAAAGCCACTTGAACGCCTCCAAAGCCACGGCACGGCTTTTGCTCCCTCACTGCCGGGAACCGGCCGCGGGGCACCGCAACGTTCTAATACTTCCTCCCGGTGTTTCTATCCTTATGGCGAAGAAAAAGGCGCAGGGGGCGGTCGAGTACCTTTTCCTGATTGGCGGGGTGCTGCTCGTCGTCCTGGTAATCATACTCTATTTCCGCGGCAGCCTGTTTCCGCAGAGCAGCAACCGCACCATCACCGAGAGCAACAAGTACTTCGACTACATCAAGTGCATCAGCGGCAACCTGCTCAAGAACCCCTCCTTCGAGGACGTCCTGGACAACGGCCAGCCAAGGTACTGGATTGCCCGCTCCTCGAACGACCCGGCAGTCGACAAAGTCACTGCGGGCGACTACTACTCCGGAGAAAGAAGCGTGCTGCTTTCCGACTCAGATCCCAACGCGAGAAAGTGGTTTTACCAGAACGTTTCCGTTACTCCCCAAACGGGATACGTTTTCAACGCGTATTGGAAGGGAACCGGCGGATGCGGATACTTGAAAATAGGGGAGGAACACGTCGGAGGCGCCGTCACTTGGAGCTATGACACGCTCCTAAGCGCGACGGCTTCGACCGACTGGAAGCAGAGAACCGTGGGAATAACCACTGCCTCGGACGCGGTGGCGCTGGAAATCTACGTGGACCGCGAAGATTCGGGATGCACGAACGACGCGACTCCGCTGTTCTTCGACTCGGCGTGCCTGTACAAGGAAGGCTAGCCCGCCTATTTCGACCCGAACCGCTCCTGCTCTATCGTCTTTCTCGCCTGGTCCAGGTTGGACAGGTGCTCGATTCCGCGCTTGAAGAGCTTGGCCTCGTACTTCGACGCGCCGAAAAACCTCTTGGCCTCGGCCGCCACTTTTTTCTCGTCGAATTCCTTGCAGGAATACACGTCGATTTTCGCCAATTCCTTTTCGGGATAGGTGTGGACCGAGACGTGGCTCTCGGCAATGAGGACGACGCCGCTTACGCCCCACTCCCTCTTGTTTCCCTTGGAATAGCGCACCACCAGGGGCGTGGAAATCTTGGTCATTCCAATCTTGGCCGGCGTTTCGTCGAGGAACTTGTAGACCGCCCCGACGTTGTCGAGCTTGGAGCGCGAGCACTGGTACAAGTCGAGAAGCAGCTGGTGGCCGCGGACTTCGGCGGGAATTGCTTGCCTAGAAGCGAGCCATTCCACCAAGTGGTAGCCGAGGTCGAACAGGAAGATGGACAGGAAAAAGACCCAGTTATTGGTGGCGAACGAGAGGCCGAGGGCGGAAAGTTCGAGGATGGGCCTGGCCTCGAGGGCCTTGGCGAAAGCGTTCTTTTTTTGCTGGCGGTCTGCCCAGTCGCTTGCAAGTTCGTCGGCGAACCCGGCT
>CAYVQS010000081.1:0-5358 GCA_964453195.1 Microcaldota archaeon
GCGTCTTGGGCGTGAGCGTGACGGTCACGCTTGACGCGCTTGAGGACGCGGTGTTTGCCCAGCAGGTTTCGGAATAGTCCCTGGCCGCGGCGAACACCTTTTCCAGGGGGTATACTGCAAGCGAGAGAGTAATCGAGACGTGGTTGTCCTTTTCGCTCGTTATGATTGATTTTTCCGTCGGAGTCATTCTTTCACGGTTCCAAGCGCTCATTCGTTCGGGGTCCAGGGCTTTGCAATTCCCAGCGGGTCGTCGAGAAAAGCGGGGTTGCTTGGCGCCTGCGCCGGCTGCTGCTGTGCCGACAGCAGGGCGGTGGTGAGTATGGTCTCCCGCAACTTCCTGTTTTCCGCGGCCTGGTCGGCGTAGACCGCATAGTTCATCAGCCGGTCCAGGAACTTGTCGGCAAGGCCGGCGGCGTCCGTGTCCGCCTTGCTGCGCAGCTCGACGGTTATCTTCGCGCCGTCGCCGTCGAGGAAGAAGTACGCTTCGTCGAGCATGGAGTACGCCGATGCCCGGACCACTGCGAGCGAATAGATTTTGGCGTTGACCGTGACAAGAGCCGCCTTGCCGACTATCTTCACGTTTTCGGACATTGCACCCACACCCCGCTTAAACGATTTTTTCATCAAACGAGTTTTACGAGTTCCGCGAGGAAGCTAATGACGCTTCGGTTTATTAAAATAGTCAAGACCGCGCCGGCAAGCATGAACGGCGCGAACGAAACGAACTGCCTAACCGGCAGATGGTCCTTTTTCAATACCTTGTTCTGCAGGGCGCGCTTGATTTCGGCAACGTCGTCTTCCGACAGCGGCCGCCCGCCGAACCTTGAAAGGAATTTCCCTGCTTTTTCCCCCGCGTCTCTCTTCTTGGCCGTTTCCAATCCGCCGGTTTCTAGCACCATTCCCGGCTTCAAGTCCCTTATCCTGACCGAGGAGCCGAACCAGTACTGCGCCAGCCCGAGGCAGAACGAGAACACGAACACGAACGCCGAGGAAATCCCAAGCAGGAAAGCGGCCTGCCACGCGTTTGCAACAGGGTCGCTTGAAAACAGGAGCGTAGCAACGCGCGCCGCCGCACCCGCGAGCGAAACCTTGAGGATGCCGCCGGCGCCGACCAGCAAAGTAGCGGCGTACAGCGCCGCCAGGGTCGCCGCTAGACCGTAAACCGTCCCGATTTCGTACCCCAGCATTGCTCCACCCCATTTAAGCGCCCAGGGGAACCAGAACAGGAACAGTACCGTGGCCGCCGTGCTCTCGGGCTTCGCCGCCTGCCCGGCCACTTCCATCTTCTCCTCCGAAGTGGTCTTCGCCCACGCTTCGAAAAGCAGGAACGCGGCCGCCGGCAGCGCCATGTTGACGAGCAGGATGAACGACGGAAACAGCGGAAAATACTCCTTCGAATAGTATTGCAGCGGCACGAGGGCGGCGAACATTGCGAATAGCTTGGCATCTCCTGCAGTCCACACCTTGAGTTCCCAGAGGGCGTAGCCCGCCAGCAAGGCGAGAATAGAGTTCACGGCGAACGACTGGAAAAACGCGTAGTCGTAAAAGGCGACGGCGACGTTCGCCAGGGCCGCGAACGCGATTCCGGAGAAGACCAGCCTGTTGCCTATCTTGCCCTCGCGCACGTCCTGCTGCGCAGCCGCAGCGCCGAACGCCAGCGTCGCTATGGTCATGGCGAACAAATAGGCTGCGTTGGCGTCCATTTTCCTGTCAGCTCCTCATTTCTGGCGCCACTCCGCTTTTTTCGAGCAGGGCGATTGCCCGTTTTTCCCGTTCGGCAAAATAGCTTTCCTGCATTGCGCGCAGCTCGTTCGTCATTTTCGCTTCGGCCATGCTTCTTTCGGGAGCTGAGGACTTGATTGCGTCAAGCAGGCAGCGGGGCTGTTCTCCCCCGGGCCCTTCGGCCGAGGAAGCGGGCAGGCCAAGCGCCCGGGCCAGCGCCTTCACTTCCGATTTGAGCTCGAATTCGAACACCGGCGTCCGCAAGGGCTGCATTCCAAACGCCCCGAACAGGCGGTCCATGCAGTGCCGTATGCTCGGCATCATTTCCGCGTTTTTCCGGTTCCCGGTAATGACCGTATCGCCTCCGAAGTGCTTTTTCTGCAGGAAAACGGTGTATGCGGCCATGAGGTAGGTGCAGTCCGTGCACGTAAGGTACTCGCCGAATGCCTCCCTCTTTTTCTCGACGTCTTTGAGCGCGAATTCGCGGTAAACCCGGGGAGCTATGGGGATTTTCAAGTGCGCCACTACGTTCGGGTATTTTTCCATGAGAAGCGCGCCGGTCTTGGACGCGGATTCCAAGCCGCAGGCGGCTCCGTTGGAATACGTCACAAGCGCGATTTTCCTGCCCGGGTTTTTTTCGGCATAAAGGGCCGCGGCGCATCGGGAGTCGATTCCCCCGCTGATGTGCGCCACGGCGTCCGCCCGGACTCCTTCAATGCCGGCGTTTTCCGGAACCGTTATTATGAGCGGCTCTTCCGGGGCGACCGAGCGCTTGTTCATCTGCGTCAAGTCTGCGCGTTCTTTCCACCCTCGGGGCATTCCCTGGCAGGCAGGTTCGAGCAGGCAGTTGGGGCACGCGACCGTGAAGCAGTCGCCGTAGGCCTCGCCGCGCGTTTCTCCAGGCTGCACGATTTTGATTCTCTGGTGCCTGTCCCACGGCAAATAAAGTTCGGACATCCGCAATTCGTTTCCCGGCAGCATGCAGAACGGGATGCCCCTGGTGAAGGCGCGTTTTCTCGACGGTCGTCTTTCGCTGTCGCTCGTGGTTTCGAATGCGCTTGCGGCGCCGAAAGCTTTTTGCAATGCGCCAAGCGCCTGCGGCGGCGCCGCTTCCTCGCGGAGCCCAGCCGGGAAAAATTCAATCTCGCCCACGCCCATTTCCAACAGCATGCCTACAAGTTCCGGCAGTTCTTCAAGGTTCCTGCGGGACAGGACGGTCCTGGCGTTTACCGAGGCCCCTTCGCCGACAAGGGTTCCGATTCCGCGAAGCGTCTGGTTGAAGCTTCCCGGCGCGCCGGTAATCGCCTCGTGGGTTTCCGTCGTTGCTCCGTGCAGCGAAACGCTGAATTCGAACTTGTTTCTCTGCAGCGCCGAGCGGATGTTTCCGGAGGGGTCCCGCGAAAGGTATTTTGCCAGGGGAGTGTCGGGATTTTCGCTGCCGCCCTCTTCGAACCTGGCGGCAAGACCAAAGAGCCGCTTTGCATAATCGGCATAGGCGAACATTCTCCCGTTAGTGCGCAGCTGAATCCACTGGTACTTGTTTTCAACCGCCTTTTCAAGCAGACGCGGAAGGTCTTGTCTCAGCGTGGGCTCGGCGCCGCCTATAGCAAGCAGGTTGTGTTCACGCCGTTCGGATTCAAGCAGCCGCTCCAGTTCCCGGCACGTCTCCTGATTTCCGCCGGCCTCGCAGTAGGCGCAGTTGTTGTTGCACGGCCCCGTCAGTCTGACGGAAAGAATCCTTCCCGCCGAGCAGCGAATCATTGACATGAAAACGCCAAGAAGCCTTTTTTATGGTCGCTTTGCCGGCCGCCGGGGCGGGGTTGGAAAACATTTTAAGGCAGCTCATATTGGCTTTAGCATGGCTTCGAACAAGCAATCTGGCCGGCCCGCGTTTTTGGAATCCAACAAACTCGCTATTGCAATCCTGGCTGCGCTGGCAATTATTGCCATTGCCTACTTTGCCATCAGGCCCGCAGATGTGGCGCCTCGCGCCCAGTTGACGCCGGTTTCCAGGACTGTGCCAAACGCCTCTTCGGTCTCGTCCGCAGTTCCAAGCGCCTCCGACTTTTTCTCGTCTCTGGCCGGCAATCGGATATTCTTTTATTGCAACCTTTCGGAGCGCGCCGAGTGCGTCAAAGCGTTCCAGGACCGCGACGTGCACGTTGCTGCTGACGGAGAAAATATTCTGGTCGAGATGGGCGAGATTTCGGAAAACTTCGCCAGAATCTGCGCGGGCGCGAATCCCCAGGACTCTTTGGTAAATCTCGTGCACATCAAGCGCGACGGCTCCAATTTCTCAATAGACTGCGTAGAGGGCCCGGCTTATTCGAAAATGAACGTGAACGCCTCGGACAGCGTTCTCGTGCTTTCGGGCAAATTCTTGAAATGCACGCCCGAAGCCGCGCAACAAGTGGATTTGGTAGTTTCCTCTCCGGTGGACCTGCGCAATAAATTGCCGCTGGGTTTAAGGAGTGCGTTCCCAGGCATACAGGGCTACCTGCCGTCCGGCAACGACGAATACTACGTGGGGGCCGTTCTCTGCAGGACCATTCCCGCGCCCGGCGCAGCCCTGAACGGCTGGTTCCGCGACGGGGACAAGCTCGGATTGTTCAAAACCACCGACCATTCCTCCGAAAACGCATATGCCACTATAAGTTTTCTAATAGTCCCCCGCGCCAAAATGTCGGCCGTTTCCTTCCTTCGCTGGCCGTTCTGGAAAATGTGGGTAGAAGAACAGGCCGGAAAAGCGCCTTAGCGGCGTTTTCCCGCGTGGCCCGAAACCGGGCGATGCAGTTTTATTTTGCCAAGGATTATTCCTTGGTACTTTTGGAGAGGGACTTCTGATGCGTTTCACTAACGTCGTCTTTCTATCGCTGGTCCTGTTTTCGGCAGTCCTTTTAGGCTGCGTTTCCCAAAGCCCCTCCCAAGCATCTGAAAAAACCTCTGGCGAGCAGTTTTCCAACTCTTCTTTTGCCGCGCAGCCCGAAATCAAATGCCCGGGCTGCAACGTGCTCCTCGTCTCGTTCGACGCCCTGCAGCGGGCGCACGTCTCGCACCTGGGGTATTTCCGCAACACCACGCCCGAAATCGACCGCATCGCGTCGATGGGATATTCGTTCGAAAACGCCGTCAACCCCGCCAGCTGGACCGTGCCTTCGTACATGTCGTGGTTCACCTCCACCTATCCCTCCGAGCACAAGCTCGTCAACAAGTTCTCCTCTTTTTCCAAGGCCGAAAAAATCCTTTCCAACTTCTCAAAGCTCTCGTCGGGAATGATTACTTTCGCCGAGGTCCTCAAGGCAAACGGCTATGCCAACGGCGCGTTCACCGGCGACGCCGGCGTCAGCGGGTTCTTCGGGTACTCGCGCGGCTTCGACGTTTATTACGACAACAAGTCTTTCGGCGGCCTCGAATACTCCGCGCCCCTTGCCCAGGAATGGCTCGCAAAGAACAATGGCGGGAAATTCTTCATGTTCCTGCACGGCTACGACTCGCACGGCCAGTACGTGCCGGCCGGCGGGTTCGACTACCGCTTTGCCGAAAATTATTCCGGCCCCTACAACGGCAGCGCCAGGCAGCAGGAGGAGCTGAGGGAGCGCGGCCTCCCCGGCAACCTCTCCATCTCGCAGGCAGACG
>CAYVQS010000082.1:0-5272 GCA_964453195.1 Microcaldota archaeon
CCCGCCACACCCGCCGCGGGGTTGCACACAATAGGATAACGAAGTTTAAAAGCTTCTTTTTCCCAACAAAATAACGCAAGTTTTAGGGCAACTGGCACCTGTTAGTTTATCCCCTGCAGGGGTAGCAAAGCCTGGTCAAATGCGCGGGACTCAAGTGACTTCTTTCTTTTGAGAAAAGAAAGACCTCAACTAGAAAGAAAACCGGAGAGATCCCGTCTCTTAGGAGTTCGAGGGTCCAAATCCCTTCCCCTGCACTCGACCATCAAAGGGGGGTCGCGACCCCCCTATTCTGGTCGGCTTTACCCCCCACGTTATTGTGTTTTTGGGTTGTGCTGAAAACTGCGGTTTTCGGCATCCCCGTCTTTCAGCAGAAAGACAGGAGAAGCCTTTCCCTGAATTTACCAAGAGGCAAATTTGGGGCGCCGCCATCAGGCGAGCGTCAAAGGCTTCCTTCTGAATCCCTTCTCCTGCACTCTTTTTATCCTCCGGCTGTTTCCATACCAACAGGCGCCCGCGGGGCAAACAGGCCTCGTTGGGCAAAAGCGGTGAAAAAATTGGCCAACGCATTTTTCCGTCTCTTGTGGAAGTTTCTCGTCTGGCTCTTCTCCGGCCTTTTCTGGCTCCTGAAAAAAGTTTTCGGCGCAGTCGCCGCGTTTTTCCTCTGGCTCTTCTCGCTTGCCAAGAACGCGGTTTCCAAGGCGGCGTCGGACGCGAAAAGGCCGCAAGGAGCCGCGTCATTCTCCTCTTTTTCCCTTCTCGAACCCAAGTCCGGCTCGCTTGAGGATTTCGAAAAAACGCTTTTTTCCGGCAAGAGCCTGGTCGGCGTAATCGTCGGCGCCCGCGGCTCCGGAAAATCCGCCCTCGGTATGAGAATCCTTGAAAACGCCGCCGCCAAGGGCCGCAAGGTATGCGCCCTGGGCTTTTTGCCCGAAACCATGCCTCCGTGGATCCAGATGGCCGACTCCCCCGACGACGCGCCCAACGGCTCGTTCTTCCTAGTCGACGAGGGCGGAATCGCGTTTTCCTCCCGCAACGCCTTCTCGTCGCCCAACAAGCTCCTCTCAGAATTGCTCCTTATTTCGCGCCACAAGGACATGAGCGTGCTGTTCATTTCCCAGAACTCGGCCAACCTCGACGTCAACGCCCTGCGCCAAGCCGACTATTTCCTCCTGCGAAAGCCGTCGCTTCTGCAAAAAGACTTCGAGCGCAAGATAATCGGCAAGATTTACTCCGACAATTCTCCCGGCTTCGAAAAATTCGAAAACGACTATCCCACGCTCGTCTACTCCGACTCTTTCCTGGGCTTCGCCAAGAACGGCCTTCCCTCGTTCTGGACCGAAAAGGCCAGCAAGGCGTTTTCCAAGGCGCCCATCGGCCAGGCCCGCTGAAAAGCCCGCGCTCTTTTTAACCCCTGCCAACCACCGTTTGCGGGGGCTGGGCCGATTACTTTGCGTCAAACTTGTTTGCCGCCATGAGCGCTGCGCCCAAAGCGGCAAGAATTGCGGCGTAGGCGAATCCCGCTTGGGGGGAGACCGCGCTCCAAAGGGCGCCGACGATGATACTTGAGGCAAAGTCGCCGACCCCGTTTGTCGCTGCCAGCACCCCGAAGCCGGTTCCCTTGACTTTTTCCGGCAGCAGGTCGCCGGCAATCGCGCTTTCAAGAGTGTCTTCCGCCGCAATGTAAAGGCCCGCGAGACAGAACAGGACCAGTAGCATTGCAACGTCCGCCTGCGCGAAGGCGAAGCCCGCCATTACCAGCGCCGCAACGGCATAGCTCGCGGCAAGCAGTTTTTTCCTCCCTATCCTGTCGCTTAACGCGCCAATTGGGTACGATGCCAATGCGTACACGACGTTGCGCGCGGCGTAAAGCGCCACCGCGGTTGCCGTTGCCGCGGCAAGCCCGATTTTGGGAATCATAAGCTCGGTTGCGCGCAGGACGAGCATGGTGTGCGAAAAGTCCGCGATTCCGAAAACGAATATTGCCGTCAAATACGTTTTGTAGCCCGGAGGCATGGTCTTGATTGCTTCGAAAAAATCAAGCGGCCTGGAGCCGTACGCCGCGGTTTCCCTTTTTTCGCGGACGAAGAGGAAAAACGCCAGGGCGGCGAGGACCGCGGGAATTATTGCAATCAAAAAGACTTGGTGGAATCCAAGCGTCTGCACGAGCGCGAAGGCGAACAGGGGCCCGAGGACCGCGCCCAGCGTGTCGCCTGCGCGGTGGAAACCGAACGCTTTTCCCCGGTCCTTGGCCTCTATGGAGTCGGACAGGATGGCGTCGCGCGCGGGCCCGCGGATTCCCCTTCCGACCCATCCCGTGACGCGTGAAAACAATACGTGCAGGCCGGTAGTTGAAAAGGCGTAGCCCGCCTGCGAGAGGATGCCGAACAAATAGCCTATTCCCGCGATTTTCTTCCTCGCCTTGAATTTGTCGGAGAGCCATCCGCTTGCAAGCTTGACGAAACTCGAGGCGCCGTCGGAAATCCCCTCGATTACGCCCAAAAAAGCGGCGGGAACGCCGATGCTTGCCAGGAAGGCGGGCAAAATCGCAGTAGTGGTCTCGTACGACAAGTCGCCGAAAAAGCTCGCAAGCCCCATTCCCCAGACGTTGGAGTTGAGCCAGTCCCGGGCATCTCGCCCGCCTTGTTGCCCCTTCCTTTCCCTTTTCATTCTCTCCCCTTATCCGTCCAGGTTTTTCCGCCTCGGCGCCCAAGGGCCGGAATCCCAGCCAACCGCCGGCCCCCCGCCTTCAACCATTTCTCCGTTGCCCGGAATATAATCCTTGCAGCGCCGCCTTTTTCGTGCATATTGGCCGTTGTGCACGCGGGGGCCAATGCGCCCATCGGATTTCGCCGAAAAAATCATTGCTTCTTGTGGCGCTTGGGCCCAAGCAGGGAATAGCCCACTGCCCCAATTGCCGCAACCGCAACTACTCCAATCGCAACCGGCAAATAATCCGTTTGGCCTGCGGCAGCGCTCGCGCCGCGTTTCTCTCCAGGCTCCATTGGCGCACCAGTAGCACTTTCGCGCGCTACTGCGCCGGCCTGCAAGTTTTCCTTCAATTTCCCGGCCGCATCGAGCTTTTGGCAGTCCGCGTCGTCCGCCTTGTCCTTGCAAAACTCTACAAAAGCCGCGGCAGTTTCCACAACCGCCATTGCCTCGCCGGTAGAATCGTTGACCACTTCCACTGCGGCAGTCTCGGCAACCACCGGCATCACTGCCGAGAACGACACGTCTTCCTTTACAAGCGCCCCCGTCTTTTTCAGGTCGGGCCCTCCGTAAAGAAAATCCACCCGGCCGCTTCCCTTGTACCAGCCAAGCGCGCTCGTGTCCTTCACGGGCTCGCCGTAATAGAACTTTTTCGGGTCGTACAAGCGGAACTCCGACGATGCAGTCCCGTTTGCTAACTTCGCCCTTATCCTTACCGGCCCGTGGCCGTCCGGGTTGTCGGGCTTGAGCCCATACGCTATTTTCGCCTTTCCTGCAATGATTTTGTCTCCGTTATAGCCGAATTCGGCAATGATTACTTTTTCCCCGCCCAGCCCGTTGATGGCGTCGATGAGCTTAATCGGGTCCACGCTCGAGCAGGCCTTGAGCTTGCCGAACTTGTCCGCCAGCCTTCTTTGGCAGTCCGGCTCGTATGTTGTGCCGCTTTCCATCCTGCACGCATCCGCATCGCTTTTCCACCACCCGTCGCCATTGGCATTCTGACAGCACAACTGGGCGCTGGTTCCCCAGCCGCACCACGCCGGCGACTTCACCGTCAGGTCCGCCGCAGCAACGCCCATTGTTCCGAACCAGTCCTTGTAAATCTGCGGCGCGTCGCTTGCTGTGGCCGAAACGCACAACGCCTTGTCCGCGCCCGTTTTCTTCTCGGCCCATTCTTCGCAGTCGCACTCGTAATCATACTGCGCCGCGTTCTGGCTCGCATAATACGACTTGCATTTTTGCTTGCCCGCTGCAGTCCCCGGCCACCACCTGCTTGACGGGCAGTTGGTTTCGCACGTGTTGGGGTTGGATGAAAGCGCCTGGCACTGCTGCTTCGTGTTGTACAGGTTCGGCAAATTAGTGTCCTGCCAGTACCCCCCGTCGCAGCAGTATTCGTCCGCCATCCCAAAATAGTTGTGCGACAATTCGTGCACCGGGGTCGTCTGCACGTTTGCCGGCGCGCCGTACGTGTTTCCGCTCGAGCACGCGCGTGCGCTGTCTATGAAGATTATTCCAATCGAGTCGGCAAACGGGCAGTCTTTCAGCGTATCTTTTGGGATGTCAAACTTGGAGCACGTATCCCCATAATTTCCGCCGGTCTTGGGGTAGTAGTAGAAGTTGAACTTGCACTTGTTTGCGTCGAATTCCGGCGTAGCGTAGTAAGAGTTTTTGACGGAGCTTATGGCGTCTTTCTTGAATTTCTGGAAGTCCCCGTAATAGCTGTCGTCGGGCACGAAGACAATGTCTATCTTGTCCTTGGGATCGCCGTGCACGTCGATGGGGATGCACGCGGGGCACGCCGTTGGGCACGAGCCTCCGCAGTCCTGTCCTACTTCGTACTGCCCGACTGCGCCGTCGTTGCAGTCGCACGCGTCGCCCACGCCGTCGCTGTCCGAATCTTTCTGGTCGTAATTCGATGCCGGGCAGTTGTCGCACGCGTCTCCCCGGTCGTCCTTGTCCGCGTCTTCCTGGCCGGGATTGTAGATTTCCGGGCAGACGTCGCACTTGTCCCCTATCCCGTCGGGCTTGTCGGTGCACACTTTTTGCACGCAGTTTTCCTCCCCTGCCTGCGCCTGTGCTCCGCACGGCACGTTGACTTTTTCGCAGACGTTTGTGACATCGGAGTCTTTCTGGTCAGTGTTTTCCCAGTACTTGCAGTTGTCGCACATGTCCCCTATGCCCTCGTCGTCGAAATCTGACTGGTTTTCGTTGGCAACGAGCTTGCAGTTGTCGCAAACATCTCCTAGCCCGTCTTTGTCGGCGTCTTTCTGGTCCGCGTTCGAAACGTTTACGCAGTTGTCAAAAGGGTCGCCTGTTCCGTCGCTGTCCGTGTCAGCCAGCGCCGGCATCGTCGGCACTGCCATTGCCGTCGGCGTTGGCGCAGCGTAGCCGATTATTTCGATGGTTTCTGCCGGCGCGCTTTGCCCCTCGAGCGTATAGGTCGCCTTATAGGCAAGTCCGCTTGGGTACGGCCCGCCCCGATAGGCGCAGGAGCGCACTTTGGTGCACTCTTTGACGTTTGCGCCGTTGACGAAGATGCTGATGTTCCCTGCGTAGTCCATTATGC
>CAYVQS010000083.1:0-5058 GCA_964453195.1 Microcaldota archaeon
GCACGCCGTAGAACACTTGTTTGAAGAACCTTGAGCGCGGGTCGGAGTCGAGTTCGTAGGAAATTTCGTCGACGCGCGGCAGGGGATGCAGCAGCACCAGGTCTTCCTTGGCGCGCGAAAGCGCGAACGAGTCGAGGGAATACGCGCCCTTGACCCGCAGGAACTCCTTTTCGTCGGGAAAGCGCTCTTTCTGTATCCTCGTGGCGTAGAGGACGTCGAGCTGGGGCAAGACGGTCTCAAGCGACGAGGTCTCGACCAGGTCGCCGCCGTGGCGCTCCTTGAATTCCTTGACGAAGTGCGGGGGCATTTCCAGGCCCTCCGGGGAAATGCAGAACACGTTGGCGCCAAACAGGCCCAAAGTTCCGAGGAGGGAGTGTACCGTGCGGCCGTATTTCAGGTCGCCGTAGAGCCCGACATTGAGCCCTTTGATTTTGCCCTTTTCCTTGAGAATCGTGTACAGGTCGAGCACGGTCTGGGTCGGGTGCTGATGGGCGCCGTCGCCGGCGTTGATTACCGGCACCGAGGCGTAGTCGGCTGCCACGCGCGCCGCGCCCTCGGAGGGATGGCGGATGACGATGATGTCGGCGTACTGCTCGATCGTGCGCACCGTGTCGGCGATGGACTCGCCCTTCATCGAGGACGATTCCGCGCCCGAGGAAAAGCCGATTCTGCGGCCGCCGAGGCGGAGCATCGCGGTCTGGAACGACAGGCGCGTCCTGGTGGACGGCTCGTAGAAGAGGGTGGCGAGGACCTTGTCCTTGCAGATGGACGAGCCCTTGCGGGCGAGCGGAAGCATGCGGTCGGCGACCTTGAAGACGTGCTCGAGGTCGGACTTGGAAAAGTCGTTGATGGAGATAAAATCAGAGCCAGAGAAACCCGACAACCATCACACCTAATTTTTTCCGAGACGAGAATATTTAAACGTGCTGGCAGAGTAGTTGATGGGAACCAAATGAGAGTCAAAAAGAGCGGCTGGCACAACCTCAGAGGTTTTATCGGCCCGCTGGGCGACGACATTCCCTCGATTTTTCCCATAGTGGCCGGCACCCTGCTGTTCATCAGCGCCTTGGTGTACGCCAACGGCCAGATGCACGACCGCGACAACTACCTGAAGCTGAAAAAATCCGCGCTCGAACTCTCGTACGCCGCGATGGACAAGGGCTTCATCACTCCCGGCACGTTCACGGCCAAGTGCGAGAACAGCGTCAAGCCCATCGGCAGGAAGAACGGCGTCCGGTTCGCCGTAATGCTCAAGGACTGCGCGGCGCTTGACGCCGACGCCGCCAATTCCGACCCGTTCCGCGGCGCGCCTATTTGCACGATGGAAACGCTCACCGGGCCCGGGAACCCCCCGGCCTTCGCGGACGCCGACAAGCCCAAGGACTTCGTGGCGCTCAGCTATCCGGTCTCCACTACGTGCGCGGGCGGGGACGGGCTGGGAATGATAAACATAATCACGTGGTACAAATGAGCGAAAGAAGGAGGGGGCAGGCGGCGATTTTCGACGGCCTATTTTTCCTGCTAATCTCGATGGCGTCGGTGGCGATGATTTTCTATTTCCTCAGCCCGTACGGCCAGTCCCAGGACCAGACAATGCGCAGCGCGCACACGCTCAACTTCGTGCAAAGCGCGTTCAAGGCAATGTACTACGTCGACGCCAGCACGCTCAGCGCGGAAAAGCTTCCCGACGAAGCCGCGGGCAGCAGCAACTGCCTGAACTTGGGCACGTGGAGCCGCGTGACGGTGATGGAACTGCTGAAAAAGGACCTGCGCGACGGCAAGTTCGACGACAAGTACGGCCCCGCGGACGCGCCGGGCAAGCTGGCGGCAAGGTGCGCGTTCGCCCGCGGGCTCAAGACGTTCACGGACGCTGGATACTCCTATTACGTCCAGATCCAGCGCATCGACGGCGCGTTCACAATCGACGTCGTGCCCCCGGACACTGCGGCGGACAAGAAGAACATAAGCAGCAGCATCAGGATAAACAACTGCAGCAACCCCTTGATGGCGAACAACTTCGTCGTGGCCGCGCCGTTCAAGGTGTTCAGATGCACGTCGGCGTCCTCTTCCCAGACCTGCGCCGGCACCGGCGACCAGTACCTTTTGCGGGTGTGCACTTGGCAGACTCAGATGACGCCGTGAAGCAAAAACGGCGGCCGCTGTCTTGAGAAAATCGTTGGGCGGCAAAAAAGCCGCCGCTTATTCTGGATAGTTCTTCTTGACGAAGGACGAGGCCGCAAGCGCGGCGTACGCGCCGCCGGCCGCGGCGGTGACGTACTGCATTCCCCTGCCCGTGATGTCGCCGGCGGCGTAGACGCCGGGGACGCTGGTTTCGCCGTTTTCGCCTGTCTTGACAAAGCCGCGCTCGTCCAGTTCCACGCCCAACGGGCCTGCGAGGACCGAAAGCGGGATGTTGCCGACGTAGACGAACAGGCCGTTCAGCGGGAGTTCTTCGGTCGCCGTGCCCTCGAATTCCTGGAGCACGACGCCGGACAGGAACTTTTCGCCCGCAAGTTCCTTGACCACCCGCTTGAGGTGGAGTTTTATCTTCCCGCTTTTGACCAGCCGGTCGATGACTTTCTGCTGGGCTTCTTCGGCGCGGAACGAGTCGCGGCGGTGAATCAGGTGCACCTGCGCCGCGGTTTCGGCCAGGTATGCCGCGGTCTTCAGCGCCGAGTCGCCGCCCCCGACCACTCCGACCGCCTTGTTCTTGAAGAACGGCGCGTCGCACACGGCGCAGTACGAAATGCCCCTGCCGACCAGTTCTTTTTCGCGGGCGACGCCGAGGGTCTTGAACGCCGAGCCCATGGCAAGCAGGAGTGAACGGGCGGAGAATTCGTTGTGGTCGGTCTTGACGAGGAAGGTGCCGTCGGCGTTTTTCGAGAGGGCGACGACCTTTTCCTCCACAAGCGCGATTTCGGGGAAGCTCTTGAGGTGCTCGACGAATTTTTCGGACAGCTCGTGGCCGGAAACCTTGGGAAAGCCCAGGTAGTTGACGACTTCCATTGCCTCGTTGGTGGTGCCGCCGAGGATCTTGCCCTCGAACAGGGCGGTCTTCAGGTTTTTGCGCACGGCGTAGATTGCCGCGGAGATTCCGGCGGGGCCGCCGCCGACGATTGCGAAGTCACAAGTTTCGGGCAAATCCAACACCTCTTATTGCTCCATCCGGATTACCACCGGCTTTTTCTTCACTATCTCGAGCCTCTCTATCTTGGCGAGGGCGTCGGAAAGGTTCTTTTCGTTGGACTCGTGTATGGTGAAGACCACGGGAACGATTTTTTCGCCGCGGCCGCCGGCCTGGATGACCGAGTCGATGTTGATTTCGTGCTCGCCGAAGATGGTGGCGACGCGGGCCAGCGTGCCGGGCGTGTCCACCATGTACATGCGGACGTAGTACTGTGAATTGACTTGCGGCATGGGCTTGAGGACGAGGGCCGGAGGCTGCGCGAACTCGGGGGACACCCTGCCCGTGCAGTTGCGGGAAATGTTGCGGGCAATGTCGACGACGTCGGCGACTACTGCGCTGGCGGTGGGCATGCGGCCCGCGCCCTTGCCGTAGAACACGGTGGAGCCTACGGCGTCGCCTTCTACGTAGACCGCGTTGTACTCGTTGCGCACCGAGGACAACAGGTGCGTCTTGGGAAGCAAGGTCGGGTGCACACGGGCCTCGACCGCCTTGCCGTCGGACTTGGCGATTGCCAAAAGCTTGAGCGAATACCCCAGGTCGGACGCGTACTTGATGTCCTCCTTCTCGACGTTGCGGATGCCTTCCGTGTGGATTTTCGAGACGGGGACGGCGAGGCCCCAGGACAGGAAGGCGAGGACTGCAAGCTTGTCGGCCGAGTCGTTGCCGTCGATGTCGAACGACGGGTCGGCCTCGGCAAAGCCCTTTTCCTGTGCCTGTTTCAGCGCGGTCTGGAAATCGAGGCCGTCTTCCGACATTTTGGTAAGAATGTAGTTGCAGGTGCCGTTGACTATGCCGAAGACCCGGGTTATGTTGTTGGCGACCAGGCCCTCGCGCACCGATTTGAGGAGCGGGATTCCGCCGGCCACCGAGGCCTCGAAGAAGAAATCCACATTGTGCTTCTTGGCCGCTGCGAAGAGTTCTGGGCCATAAGCTGCCAAAAGCTTTTTGTTGGCGGTGACCACTGACTTGCCGTTGGAAAACGCCTTGAGGATGAAGGACTTGGCGGGCTCGATTCCGCCGACCAGCTCCACCACTATTTGGATTTGCGGGTCGTTCAGGACGTCGTCGGCCGAAGAAGTCAGGATGCCCGCTGGGACCTTGAAGCCCAATGCCCGGTCGGCGTCGGGGTTGCGGTCGGCGATTTTCCTCAGTTCCAGGTCGAGGCCGGTCTTCTGCCGGATGACGCCGCGGTTTTCGAACAGGAGTTTCACTACGCCTCCTCCGACGGTGCCGAAGCCTATCAGCCCGACGCCTATCTTTTTTTCATTACCCGAGGGCATTTCAAGAAACCTCTGCCTTTCCGTGCAATCCTAGGATTTCACGCAAACACTGCGATTCGCGCAAATCCCTGCAAATGGCAGGAACCAGAACAAGAGAATTTCAACGAATTTAAACCGATTGATGGCGGCGGGCAGCGATTGGCGGCGGAGGGGCGGCGGGAAAAAGCGGGCAAGGTTTTTAACCGCGCGCCGCCATTTTTCCTATATGATTGAATACAACCCGCCAAAGACGAGCCTGTCCGCGGGGCCGTTCCAGGTCTTCCTGGACTGCGCCGGCGAAATCTCGTTCGTCTCCCACGCTCATTTCGACCACGCAGGCGGGCTCAACTCTTCCAAGACGGTAATCGCCTCGCCCGCCACCGCGGACCTGCTGGCGGCGCGAGGGCTTGCAAACGCCGCAGTGGACTTCCAGCCCCACTTCGGCCGGGGCGGGGTCAAGATCGAGCTTGTCGACTCGGGCCACGTGCTTGGCTCGTCCATGATGTACGCCGAATTCAACGGCACGTCGTTCCTGTACACGGGCGACTTCAAGCTCCAGGACTCGCTGACTGGAAAGGGCGCGCGGCCGAAAAGTGCGAGTGGCTTTTGGTC
>CAYVQS010000084.1:0-5030 GCA_964453195.1 Microcaldota archaeon
ACACTATCTGGATGTTGACGTTGGCCTTCTCGAACTGGGACGCGAAGAACGACACCACGCCCGAAGTGTACAGCGCCTTTGGCGAGTAGTTGACGGTGACAAGCGCCATGTGCTCGTTGGTGTTCAGGATTTCGCGCTTGTCGCTTGCAAGCGACGTCAGGGCCGCCAGGAACTTGGGGTCGGCGACCACGGTGATTTCGCGCGAGCGCTGGACCAGGTAGACGCGTTCGCCGGCGAACCAGTTGGTCTTGTTGATTGCCTTGATTAGGTTGGAATAAAGCTCGGGCGAGCGCGAGAAGTGGATTGCGACAAGGTCGGTGCGCAGCGCCACCTTGCACTCGGAAAGCGCGGCGAACAGGGCGTTGTCGATCTTCTCCTTCTCAAGCTGCTTGGAATAGCGCTGGATTGCGATTATGATGGCCGCAAGGCCCACGGGCTTGTTGAGCTTGCGGGAAACCAGGGGCTGGATGTGCCGCGCCAGCGCCGAATAGTTGACGAGGTCGTACTTGAACGACAGGCGCAGGAAATACAGCTCGGAAAGGACGTCGAAAACCGCGTCGGTAATGGAATATTTCATATATGGACAAACCCCACCAGAAAGGCTTAGGGGACGAAAATATAAAAATTTAACAGCCTGTCCAAAAAACAATTCCGCCGGGGGGCGGAAGGCGCAAGGATTAAATATGCCCTTCTCAGTAGTCTTGGTATCCGAAGATACCACCAGAAATCCGTGAGCGCTTGAAAACAGTGAGTACTATGGGCCATTCAATCCTCAGGTCCAGGATAGTCAACCGCCAGCTCGTGTACTGGATGGTCTTCCTCGCAATGCTTTTCGCCATACTGGCACTCTTGGCGCCGGTCGCCGCGATGCTGCCGCCCTCCATGCTTGTGAGCGTGTACGCGCTGCTCGCGCTTGCTGGCGCGTACTACTTCATCTCGAACATCCACGGCTCGCCGGACCACGCGTTCTCGCGCTCCGTCGACAGGGTCCTCAACCCAATAGTCAAGACCTACAGAAAAGCGCTGGAAAAAGCCTGATTTTCGGCCCCCGTTCCAAAAAAACACAACCCCCTCCAGCCGCAAGGCTTCTCGCTAGTTCTTCGGGAAATCAAAAAGAGGCGGGTGCCAAGAACAGGCTACTGCTTCGAGAAATTCAGGTTATAGTGGAGCAGCGCGGCGATTCCGAACGTCCTAAACTCCAGGCCGGCGTCGTCCTCCGAGTTGAACAGCAGGATTTCCGCCTTTGCCCTGCGCGCAAGGTCCAAAAGGCGCTGGACTTCCTTGTTCGTCCTCAGCAAGTCGTCCGCCACCAGCAGCCGCTTGACCGCGGACATTTCCAGGGCGCGCGCCACGTCCGCGGGACCGTACACCGCCATTCCGTCCTCCTTGGCAACGCTTTTTTTCAGCGCCTCGAGCGCCGAGAACTCTTCCTGCATCTTCTGCCGCCCAAGCAGGTCCTGGAGCACGCCGCGCTTGAGAAGCTCGTGCACTCCGCTTCGCTCGGCGTTGGAGGCGTGCTCGAGGATGAGGCGCGAGGCAAGCTTGGCGTTCTTGGCCGCCGCGTATTTCCTGAAGTCGCCGCTTGCAAAACCCGGGCCGGCGACGACGATGGAGTCGGCCTCGGTGGTCTCGAGGATTTTCAAAAGCTCCGAGAAGAAATCCTTCTTCTCCTCCTCGAACTTCTCCGGGTTGCGCTTGTTGGCGCGGTTTTCAAGCTCGCACAGGAAAGAAAGGCCGCTGGTGCGCAACAGGGCCACCGTGGCCTTGCCGTCGTCGACTACCACGAGCAGGGCCTTGACGTGCCTCGAGGCGCCCTTGGCCTCGTCAAGAAGCTCGAAATGGTACGGCGTCCAGTGCTTGGTTAAGAGGATGTGGGTGCGCAGCTCGACGTCGATGGTGTGGAACGACCCCGCTTGGACGAACTCTTCCGGCGAACCGGACAGGATTTTTCCGGTGATGCGCAGCTTGTTGGCGTTCTCGGCCATTTCCACCGCCGACACTTCGAGCGTGAGGAACACGCGCTTCTTCTCGCCGGAATCCGCCTTTTCGACGTCGGACTTGAAGCGCCGAAACGAGCTTGCGCTGACTTTGTCGCCAGGCTCGACGATTTTCGACAAGTACCAAAGGTCCTCGACCGACTGGGGCTCGACCTTGAGCTCCCCGACGGACAAGTCCCGGTGAATTATCCTCATTTCGACCAACTGCTTGCTAAGCATAAGGGATTTTCCGGATAATAAATGCGCCAGAAGCTAGCGCGCGTCTTCTTCGCGGTCCCTGTAGGCCCGCCTTAGGTCCGCAGCCCACCCGTCAATCCTCTTGAGCTTGCCGGCAAGGCTGGACGGCATGCTCGCGTAAACCCTGACGTTGCTGGGCGAGGCCATCCAGTGGTCTACGTACGTGCTGTCAAAGTCAGCCGCGTGGACTTCGGCGTGGCCCGTGTTGGGGTCTATGGAAAGCATCCACTCGTCGGACTTCAGCAAGAGGTTTTGTTTGGCGGCCGTGCGGATGTCGGCCTTGATTTGGCTCACAACTTCGCGCAAATTGGAAATGCGGGGGATTTCGTCCCAATAAGCGTGCGTCATGGACGCGACCACCCTCTTTCCGCCGTAGGAAAGGTCGGTTTGAAGCAGGGAACACCGGCCGTCGGGATGTTCGACCCATCGGTAAGTGGCAGGAACCCTGACGCCCGCTTTCTTGAGCCGGGAATAGACCTCCAGGCTGCGCCGGGCAAGCTCCCGCGGATGCTCCCTCAAGAACCGCATGCGCCCGTTCTCGTCGACGTTCAGGGGATACCTCTTTTCAAACAGCACGAGCTGCCGGTTGCCGATTTGGACGCGGGAGATGAACGGGTCGGCCTTTACGCCCTTGCGCGCAACCGGCTCGCGGGACAGGATGGCAATCGGAGTCCTGGCGCCGGAAAGCGACATTGCCCTGAGATTCAAGCAAAACAACCTGCATAAATCAGGGAATTTGCCGGATAATAAAGCCTCTCGAAAGGGATTTTAACGAAAGGCGGCATAACCCTATTTCTCAAATTCTAGTGGTTTTACATGCCCAGAATTGCCATAGAGACACGAACCTTTTCTGCCGAAAAGCTTCACCAAAAACGCGACTGAACAATGCCGAGAATCGCAATACTTGACCGGGACAAGTGACAAGGACTTTTTTGCCTGATGGCAAAAACCTCCACTAAAAAACGTGAAACGAATGCCGAGAATCGCCATACTGGACCGCGACAAATGCAAGCCGATGAACTGCGGAATTGCTTGCCTAAAGGTATGTCCGGGCGTCAAGATGCGGCAGGAAACCATAGTAGTCGGCGAGGACGGCATTCCCGTAATCGACGAGGACCTGTGCACGGGCTGCGGCCTCTGCGTGAAAAGATGCCCGGTCGGCGCCATCAAGATAGTCAACCTGCCCGAGGAAATCGGAGTGCCATCGTACCAGTTCGGCCGCAACTCGTTTAGGCTCTACGGCTTCGTGCTTCCCCGCGAAAAGAGCATCGTCGGAATCATCGGCGTCAACGGCATCGGCAAGACCACCGCGCTGGAACTGATGCGCGGCGCAATCAAGCCCAACTTCGGAAAGTCCGGCGAAACCCTGTCGTTCGACGAGATAAAAAAGCAGGTGCGCGGGCAGGAAATCCAAAACCACCTGGAAAAGACCGCGGCCGGAAAAACGCGTTTCAGCTACAAGATGCAGCACGTCGACAAGCTCGCATCAAGCAATCAAACCGCACGCGCGCTTTTGGAAAAGTGCGACGAAAGAAAAAAAGCGGCGGAAATTGCCGCCGAACTCGAGCTTGAAAACTCCATCGACAAGCGCCTCAAGGACCTGTCGGGAGGAGAGCTGCAGAGAGTGGCAATCGCGTGCTGCCTTTTGCGCGACGCCGACGTCTACTGCATCGACGAACCATCGTCCTACCTCGACGTCAACCAGCGCCTGCGCGCGGCGCGCGCAATCAGGAAGCTCGCCGACGACGGAAAGGCCGTGGTCGTAATAGAGCACGACCTCGCGCTGCTTGACTACCTCAGCGACTACGTCCACGTGCTGTACGGCACTAAGGGCGCGTACGGGGTAGTGTCGCAGCTGAAAAGCGCCAAGAACGGGGTCAACGAGTATTTGCAGGGGTATTTGCGCGACGAGAACGTCAGGTTCCGCGACCACCAAATAAAGTTCGAGGTCAGGAGCCCGGAAAAATACGCATCGCGGCCGTCGTTCGAATACTCCAAAGTCGAAAAGACGTTCCCGGGCTTCCGGCTCGACGTCGCGCCCGGCAAAGTGCTTGAGAAAGAAGTGCTTGGAATCGTCGGGCCCAACGCCACCGGAAAAAGCACTTTCGTCAAGATACTCGCCGGCCTGGAAACGCCCGACAGCAAGGGCGAGGGCATCCTGTCGCAAAAGACGGTTTCCTACAAGCCCCAGTACGTCAACGCCGACTTCGACGGCACCGTGCTCGACCTTCTGCGCCACGCCAAGGGATTCGAGCGCGACATCTACGACATGGACGCCCGCAGCAGCCTCGAACTTGCCGAGCTTGAGGACAAAGTCGTCAAGAACCTCAGCGGCGGCGAGCTGCAGAGAGTGGCAATCGCGCTCGCGCTGTGCACGCCGGCCGAGCTTTACCTGCTTGACGAGCCTTCGGCGTTCCTCGACGTAGAACAGCGCCTGAAGGCCGCCGAGCTCATCAACAAGGTGGTCAAGGCGCGCGAGAAAAACGCTTTCGTAATCGACCACGACATAGTCTTCGTAGACTCGGTGTCGGACCGGCTCGTCGTGTTCGAGGGAGAGCCCGGAAAAAGCGGCAAGGCGTCGGCGGGAATGGACAAGCGCGAGGGAATGAACTCGTTCCTCTCGGCCTTCGGCATCACTTTCCGCCGCGACGAGGCCACCGGCCGGCCGAGGGCAAACAAGCCCGGAAGCCAGAAGGACCAGGAACAGAAAAAGGCCGGCGAATACTACTACTCGGAATAAAACGCGCCCGGGCTAAAAAAAACTAAAATCAGCCGGTTGCCAGGACTTTGCCCGCC
>CAYVQS010000085.1:0-5023 GCA_964453195.1 Microcaldota archaeon
CGCAATCTGCGCGAGCTTCCTCAGGTCGGCGGGAACCGAGCCCGTGCCGATGAATCCGGCGCAGAAAGCCGAGGCCTGCGCCATTTCCACCGTTTTCCTGGAGTATTCTTCGTCCAGCAGATTGCCCTTCGAGCTCATCTGTGCCAAAAGAAGTGCGCCGCGGGGCGCGGAAATCTTTTTCTCCTCGACGACGGCCGCGAGGCCGTCGATTGCGCCTGGGCCGGGGTTGGAATGGCACGTCACGAGCGTGGCCCAGTCGGCTATCTTGTAGATTCCGCCGGAGTACTGGAGCTTGGCCGTGTTGCCGATGTCGGCGAACTTGCGGTCCTCCATGACGACAAAGTCGTGGTCGTGCGCCAAATCCTTCAGTTGCCCCGGCACGTTCGCGTCGTAGTCGTTGAGTATGTCTACGTGCGTCTTAGCGACCGCGATTTCGCCCGCTACCGCGTTGAGCGTCTTGAAGAATTTTCCGCAATTGTCGACGTCTATTGCTACGGCGAGGCAGGTCTTCTTCTCTGCCATGAGCGAAAAAAGCGCCTTGGCCGCCGAGTTTTTTGCAAGGGATGCGCGAGCGGCAAAATCAGTTTTCAGCCGTGATTGGAAATAGTCCTGTGGCAACTCATCCCACCTTTATCTAATTGGGCAAACCTGCTTTAAAACTAATGCACGGCCCCGCATAGGCCGGCCGCCCGAATCGTTGCGTTTTTAGACAGGTCAGCAAGTTTTAAAAATCGGAAGCGAGATTAGTCTTGCTATGCCCGCGCGCCCGTTTCTGGTCGTCGTTGACGTGGTCCTTAGCTAGGGCCATCCGATCCCGGCGCGCGTCTGGTTTTTGGTGGCTTTCGAACCCCTAGAAATTTTGCTTCGCGCCCGGCGGGAAAACCCGTGCGCGGAAAATGTTTTGTGAAAGGTTGTTGGTGAGAAAATGGCGAAAATGACCGGGTCCCAGGCGATTCTGCAGTGCTTCAAGAAGGAAGGCGTTGACCTCGCCTTCGGCTATCCGGGCGGCACTATTATGCCTCTTTTCGACGCGATGCTGGAGGAGAAGTGGTTCCGCCACATCCTGGCGCGCCACGAGCAGGGCGCGGCGCACGAGGCCCAGGGCTATGCGCGCGTGACCGGCAAGGTCGGAGTCGCCATTTCGACTTCGGGCCCCGGTGCCACCAACCTAATCACCGGCCTGGTCGACGCCTACCTCGACTCGACTCCCATAGTCGCGCTGTCGGGCCAGGTGCCCACGCCCCTAATCGGCAACGACGCCTTCCAGGAGGCCGACATGTTCGGAATGACGATGCCGATGACCAAGCACAACTACAAGCTGCTTGGCGTCAACGAAATCCCGCTCTCGTTCAAGAACGCGTTCCACATCGCGCGCTCGGGCAGGCCCGGTCCCGTCCACATCGACCTTCCCAAGGACGTGCTCACAAACAGCCTCGACTTTTCCTATCCTGAAAAGCCCGTGACTCCCGGCTACAACCCGCCAATTCGGCCCGGCCACCCGGAACAGATTAGGCGCGCGGTCGAAATCCTCGCCGGGGCCGACCAGCCACTCATCCTCGTCGGAGGCGGCGTAATTGCAAGCGGCGCGTCCAAGGAAGTCCAGAGGCTCGCCGAAACCCTCTTCGCCCCCATCGTAACTACCCTAATGGCGAAGGGCGCGGTTGACGAGCGCCACCCGCTCGTCCTTGGAATGCCGGGAATGCACGGCAAGCGCGTGTGCAACTACGCCCTGGCCAACGCCGACGTAATCGTGGCAATCGGCTGCCGCTTCGCCGACCGCATCACCGGCAAAGTCTCCACGTTCGCGCCCCAAATGAGGCACCTCATCCACATCGACATCGACTCGGCCGAAATCGGCAAGAACATCGACCGCGCCGACATTCCCATAGTCGGCGACGCCAAGCTCACGCTCCAAGCCATTTTGCAGGTCCTCGGCGACAGGAAAAAGCACAAGAACGCCTGGACCGACCGCCTCCGCGAAATCAAGGCAAACTGCGAATGCAACCTGGACTACGACGAGACTCCCATCTGGCCCCACAAGGCAATGTACGAGCTGCAGAAGGCCATCAACGAAAAGACCATCATAGTCACCGAAGTGGGCCAGAACCAGATGTGGGCCGCGCACTTCCTGAAAATCACCGGGCCCCGCAAGTTCGTGACCTCCGGCGGCCTCGGCACCATGGGCTTCGGCCTGCCCGCGTCCATCGGCGCCAAGGCCGGAAAGCCCGACCACCGCGTCATCGACGTTGCCGGCGACGGCTCGGTAATGATGACGTGCCAGGAACTCGGCACTTCCAAGACCGCCGACCTGCCGTTCACGTGCTATTTGCTGAACAACGGCTGGCTCGGCATGGTCAAGCAGTGGCAGAAGCTGTTCTTCAACAAGCGCTATTCCGGAACCCATCTTGGCTCGACCACGGACTTCGTCAAGCTCGCCCAGGCCTTCGGCTGCGACGGCGAACGCGTCAGCAGGCCGTCCGAACTTGCCGGCGCCCTCAAGCGCGCGGCCAAGAGCGGCGTGGCCTACATGGTGGACATCGCCGTCGACCCCGAAGTCGACGTGTTGCCGATGGTCGCGCCCGGCGGGGACGCCGATTCGCGCTCAATGATTGGCTCAGGCGTCGGGTGCTCCAAGTGGCGCGAGCCCGGGCCCCTCAGGATGAACAGGAGTTGATTTTGCATGAATGGAAAAACTTTTGCGGAAGGAAAACACACGGTATGCCTCCTGGTCGAGGACAAGATGGGCGTTTTGCAGAGAATCGCCGGCGTGTTCACCAAGCGCGGCTTCAACATCGACACGCTCACCGTCGGCCGGTGCGAGACGCCGGGAATGAGCCGGATGACCATCACCATCAAGGGCGACGCCGCGGTTGCGGAGAAAGTCGAGAAACAGCTCAACAAGCTCGTGGACATCATCAAGGTCGTCGAGCTCACGCCCGACAACTCGGTAGGCCGCGAAATCTGCCTCATCAAGGTCCACGTCCGCGACGCCACGATGAGGACGGAAATAATCAACTTCACAGAGGTCTTCCGCGGCAAGATAGTCGACGTTGCGGAAAAGTCCATGATTGTCGAAATCACCGGCGACTCGGACAAGGTCAACGCCTTCGTCGAGCTCATGCGCGGCTTCGGAATCAAGGAGCTGGTGCGCACCGGCGTCGCGGCCATCAGCCGCTGATGATTTATTTTTTTGTTTCCAATTACCAGTCGCTAAACTAAAAACCAAAAGGTGGAAAAAAATGTCCAAGGAAATGAAAATCTATCACGACAACGACGTCTCTTCAGGCGCTTTGAAGGGCAAGACCATCGCGGTCATCGGCTTCGGAATCCAGGGCGCGGCCCAGGCCCAGTGCTGGCACAAGTCCGGCTACAAGGTCGTAGTCGGCCTCAGGAAGGGAAGCCCGCACTGGGACGAAGTCAAGAGGCTCGGAATGGAGGCGGCCGAAGTCGCCGACGCCGCGAAGAAGGGCGACGTGGTCTGCATGCTGATTCCCGACATGGCAATCCGCCAGGTCTACAAGGACTCCATTGCCCCTCACCTGTCCAAGGGCAAGGCGCTGTACTTTTCCCACGGCCTCAACGTCACCTACAAGCTGGTCCAGCCGCCCAAGGACGTCGACGTAATCATGGTTGCCCCGAAGGGCCCCGGCGCCAAGGTCTTGGAGACGTACGAGCAGGGCTTCGGCACTCCCGCGCTGTTCGCAGTGCACCAGGACGCTTCGGGTTCTGCGCGCGAAAAGGCGCTTGAACTTGCCAAGGGCTTGCACGCCACGCGCGCAGGCGTCTTTGAGGCGACTTTCGACCAGGAGACTTTCACCGACCTGTTCGGCGAACAGACCGTGCTTTGCGGAGGCTCGGTCGAACTCGTCAAGGCCGGTTTCGAGACCCTGGTCGAGCGCGGCTATCCTCCTGAAATGGCGTACTTCGAGGTGCTGCACGAGCTCAAGCTCATCACCGACCTGGTGCAGAAGGGCGGATTGGAATACATGTGGGACCGCGTCTCGGAAACGGCGCGCTACGGCGGAAGGACGCGCGGCAAGCGCATCATCACGGCCGCGACGAAGAAGGAAATGGGCAAGGTCCTGGACGAAATCGAGTCCGGCCAGTTCGCCAAGGAATGGCTGGCGGAATACGACTCGGGAATGCCGCTGTTCAAGAAAATGAAGGAAGAAGAGTCCCGGCACCCGATCGAAGTCGTCGGCGCAAAAATCCGCTCGATGTTCCAAATCGGAAAATAAGAGTTCCCCGTTTTTTCTTTCCTTCTTCTTTATTTTTTGTTTTCGCCCAGCCTTCGCTCGACGTTGTCCAGCAAGTGCTTGAGCGTGTACCGCGAAGTAAGGGCGCCTACGGCGTTGTGCTCGATGAACAGCATTGCCCTTTTCCGCAGCGGGTCGAGGCTTTTTTGGTCCTCTTCGGTCACCGGCGTGTTCATGTTGACTATTATGGACTTGTTCGTAACCGCTTTGGGGTCGAGCCTGCCGCCTGCCAGAATGACTATGTCCGCGTCCCTGGCGCGTTCTTCCACTTCCCCTTTCGGCGTGCGTGAATGCGCGACGAAGAGGCTGCCCGCCCGGCCCGTGCCGCGGCTGCGGTCGAGAATCAGCGTCTGCAGCGGCGTGCCTACGGTCTTGCCGGCGCCGACCAGCACCACTTTCTTGTCGTTAAGCGGGCCGACCAATTCGTCAAGCACGTGGAGGATCGCCCGCGGAGTCGACGGCACCGGCACGCCTGCGCCGGTTCCGCCTTCCCACCACCTTGACAGGTTGTCTGGGTGAAACCCTTCGACGTCGAGCCCGCTTCCCAGCCTTTGCACTAGCTGCGCGCCCCTGCCTTTTGGGAACGGCTCCTGGACCAGCACGCCGTGCGCGTTGCCCTTTCGCAGTTTGCTTGCAAGCGCCGCAGTCTCGGCTCCGGCGTCGGGGACCGAGTGTATCCTGCACGCGACGCCCGTCCGTTTGCAGGCGCTTTGCAGGCCCTTGGAGTACCAGTAAATGTCCTGGTTCTCCTGGTTTCCCACCACTGC
>CAYVQS010000086.1:0-4926 GCA_964453195.1 Microcaldota archaeon
AAAAATCAGAGGCCGAGCGCCGCTTCAATCGCGGGCTTGTCGAAGCCGACGATTATTTTGCCGTCGATTTCGATGACGGGAACCCCCATCTGGCCGGACTTTTTCACCATTTCCTCGGCGGCCTTCTGGTCGGACCCGACGTCGACGTCCTTGAACGCTATTTTCTTCTCGGCCAGGAAGTCCTTTGCCATGTGGCAGTACGGGCAGGTCCTGGTGGAGTACACGGTAACATTCATCCAAAAACACCTCTAAACTTCAAGCTGCGGCTTCTCAGCAGCAGCCCTTCTTCTTTTTGGCAGCCTTCTTCGCCATAGTCAACCACCTTGAAAATTGTGGGTTGGGCGCGAATAAAAAGGTGCTGGAAGAGTAAAAAGAAAACTCGGAACCCGGACGCGGAAAGGGCTATTCCTCGGAATACTCGGCGTCTTCCTGCTTCTTTTTCTGCTGGAAATAGAGCACGGCACCAACGATTATGACGAGGGCGACGACCAGCACTTGAACCGGGCCGGAATAGTCCGGGGCCTGGGGAGTCGGAGTGGGTCCGTTTATGCAGGTGTTGTAGCGCTCGGTGAGCCGGTCCTGGAGGCCGCGGATTTCGGAAAGGTTGGAGGACACTCCCTCGTAGTCTTCGAGCCTGGCCCCGGGGTTTTCCATCGTGAGCTTTACGGCCTCCCACTTGGCTTTTATCTGCGAGGCGAGCTCGGAGACTTCGCAGACCGAGAACTGGGTCTTTTCGGTCTTGGAGCGCGAGATGAGCGACTCTATGCCGGCCTTCTGGGCGGCCTTGTAGCTGCTGTCGGCGTCGACGCTGGCCTTGCGGAACAGGGAATTGGAAACTGCGTCGTCGACGGAGGCATCTGCGGCGGACATGCGCGAATTGAACACGTTCAGCGGGTCCTTGGGGCCTTCGAGCGAGTCGCGGCTCCACGGGAACTGTTCGCTGACCTTGTTGGAGGCGGGAAAGAGGGCGTTGCCCTCTTCGGAAGTCAGGCCGGCAATCAGGTCCTGGTCCTGGAGCGCGTCGCGGTAGGCCGAGAGCTCGTCGACGAAGAGCACGAGGGCGTCGAACGTGGCGTTGTAGTTTCCGACCGCGGACTCGTACGACGAGAGCACGCCGGTCTGGGAGAACGAGTCCTCGTTGGTGAGGCCCTGTTCCACCGAGAGCTGGAGCTGTTCCAGTTTTTCGCCCAGCGTGGTGAGGCGGGCGGACAGGTCAGAGACCTTGTCGATTGCGGCGGAGTCGGGCTTGCGCTTGGAAATCGACGACGAAATCTGGGTGGTCACGGTCCTGGCGGTGGCAATCTGGTCCTTGGTGGCCTCCGCGCCGGCGCGGAGGTTGCCGTAGTCGAGCTTGTTGGACTTGAGGAAGTTGTTCTCCAGGTCGAAGTAGTAGTCGACCTTGAAGAGCCGGGAAAGCACGGCTTCGTCGGTGACCATGGCGCCCGAGTCGGCGAGCACGGCCTGCTTGAGGTAGGAGAAATAATACTCGCCGGGAGTCGCGGTGGTGGGCGCGAAATACACGAGCCAGTACGACAGGGTCTCGTCGGTCAGGGGCGTCGAGCCGTAGGGCACGAGAGCGACCTGTTCCTGGCCCAGCACGTAGCCCGCGGCCGCGGTCTTGGCCTGTTCGCTGGAAATCGCGAAGGCGAACGAGCACATAAGCAGGGCGAAGGCGGAACGAATATAATTGCGCATGGAGCAATTAATCAATAGCCGTTTAAAAAAACTCGTTTCGGAAGATGGCGCCAAATGAACCAGGGCAATTTCACGATAGTCCTCGTCGAGCCCGAGTTCCCGGTCAACCTCGGCAGCGTATGCCGGGCGATGAAGAACTTCGGATTCAAGCAGCTCGTCCTAGTCAACCCCAAGTGCGAAATCGGGTTCGAGGCAAGAAAGTACGCCAAGCACTCGGAAGACGTGCTGGAAAAGGCCAGGACCGTGGGGACGTTGGACGAGGCGCTGAAAGGAATTGACCTTGCCGTGGGCACCAGCGCGTCCAGGGGCCGCTTCCGGAAAAAGCAGTTCAAGAACTGCCTGGCGCTTGCGGAGTTTGCAAAGGGAATGGACCCCAGGAAAAAGACCGCGCTGGTGTTCGGGCGGGAAAGCTCGGGCCTCACCGAGGACGAAGTTGCCAAGTGCGACCTCGTCATATCCATTCCGACCGGCGACGAGCACGCCGTCCTCAACCTTTCGCACGCCGCGGCCATAGTACTGTACGAGCTGTTCCAGCGCCTCGCGGGGAAAAGGAAGTTCTTCCAACTGGCGGAAAGGAGGAAGCGGGAACAGCTGGAAAAAATGTTCGACAACGCGCTTGAAGGCACCAAGGCCGTGCGCGACCGGAAAAAAGTCGGCCTCGCGTTCAAACGGGTGCTTGAGCGCGCCATGGTGGCGGACGACGAGGCCCAGGCGCTGTTCGCCGCGTTCAGCGAACTGGCCAAGGAAAAATGAGCGCTATTATTTTAAAGAAGGAATTGCACAAATAATCCCAGGTGATTCCGAAATGCCGAGGCCCGAACTGAAAACCAACAAGTTTTACCGCGACCTGCACCCGCAACTGAAGCGGCCGGACAGGAAGGCTTTGGACATGGTTTTCGGCCTCCACGGCATCCGCGACCCGAACCTGCCCGGGACGGCGGAAGAGCTGCTTGACTCCGTGGAACACGCCAAGAACGTGATAATACAAGTCCACGTCAACGTGCCCGGAATAAGGCTGACAAAAGTGGGCGCAAACGCCCACATTGCAAACCTTGACGTGCTCGCCGCAAACGTCAAGGCGCTGAAAAAAGAAGGGAAAATCTAGAGAACCCGGAACCGCCCGCGGGTCAGCCCATTGCGGTGACGGACTCGAGCTTGTATTCGAACTTGTAGTCGTGGGACTCGGTGCGCGGCTCGTCCCAGATTATCACGAACTTCTTCGGAGTGGGAAGGTCCGAGGGCGGAATCGGGCCCACGCACATGGACTCGTTGGCCAGGTGCGGCCTGCCGTCGGCGTTTATCCAGACGCGGCCGCAGAAATTCGACCGCACCTTGCCCGTGTTATAGTAGTTGCACGCTCCCGACACCTGCTTGGTGCCCGCAGTCTTGTCCACCAAGGGAACGACGACGGTCTTCTTGAAGAAGAACAGGTCGGTCTTCTGCTGCAGGAACTGGGAGTCGAGCTTGCATTCGAAATTGCCCTTGGCCGAGCCGCCCAGCGAAAGCATAACGAGCGCGATGATTATTATGCCGGCAACGAGCCAGATTCCCTGCTTGGGAATCGGCGGCCCCTTCTTGCCCTGCACCATGGAAAAGAGCGCGGAAATAGTCTGGCCGAACAGGTCAAGCAGGCCCGACGGAGTCTTCATCTTGTCGATGGTGTCGGAAGTCACTTCGTTCCAGCCCTTTTCCTTGCCGGGAACGTTGTCCAGGCCCATTGCCGCGCCCATGCAGCCGTCGACGTCGAACTTGAACTGGTCGTCGCTGACGTTGGCCCAGACGCGGAAGAACGGGAAATAGTACTTGGAAACCGCGGAAATCGCCACCTGGTCGCGGGGGACGCCGACCTGGGCCGCCACCTTGGCCTGCGCAGTGTCCTTGATTTCGGCGGAAGAAATGCTCGTGGACTCGACTTCGGGCGAGTATTTCTCGGCCGTCTGCTTGGTCTTCTTCAGGGGCTGGTCCAGCAGCGCGGGAATGAAGTCGTTGAGCTCGCCGGAATACGCGTTGATGGCGGTCTTGGCCGAAATCGGGTTCCCCCCCGTCGGCGTGACGTCGAAGAAAAACACGTAGAACGGCACGTAGACCAGGCGGATTTGCTGGACCTCGAACTTTTTCCACCCCTTCTTGGCGACTCCCTTCTGCAGCGTGCCGATTGCCGACTCGGGAGTCAGCCGCAGTTCGAAAGTGGGCGCGTCAAGCAGCATTTTGTACCAGCACAAGCAATTTCCTCTCGGCTCTTTTTTAATCCTTGCCCGAGTAATGCAAAACGATTCCCCGAATGGCCCAGTTGACCGACGCGAAGAACGGCAGAATCACGCCCGAAGCCAGGGCAGTCGCCAAAAAAGAGGGCGTAAGCGCGGAAAAAATCCGGAAAGGAATAGCCTCCGGCAAAATAGCCCTGTTCAAGAACTGCCGCCACGAAGTCTCGCCGGTGGGAATCGGCGCCGGCCTTAGGGTCAAGGTCAACGCCAACATCGGCACCAGCCGAGACTATGTCAACCTCGAGGAAGAAATAGAAAAGGCCCGCGCCGCGGTCGAGGCCGGCGCCGACACCGTGATGGACCTGTCCACCGGCGGCGACCTCAAACGCATACGCGCCGAAATAATCAAGGCCGCCAACGTGCCGATTGGAACCGTCCCGATCTACGACGCCGCCGAACGCGCTGCGCGAAGCGCCAAGGGAATTGTGGGAATGTCTGAGGACGACTTCTTCGACGCAATAGAGGCGCACCTGGAGCAGGGCGTGGATTTTCTTACGGTCCATTGCGGGATTACCAAGCAGATTGCGCAGAACATTAGGAAGAAAAAGCGCCTGACCGGAGTGGTGAGCAGGGGCGGCTCGTTCACCGTGGCGTGGATTTTGCACAACGAACAGGACAATCCGCTGCACCAGAACTTTGACTATTTGCTTGAACTGGCCAAGGAATACGACGCCACGCTGAGCCTGGGCGACGGCTTGCGGCCCGGTTCGCTTGCAGACGCAGGCGACTATTTCCAACTGGCAGAGCTGAAGGAGCTTGGAAAACTGGTGAAGCGAAGCCGGCAGGCCGGAGTGATGTCGATTGTCGAGGGGCCGGGCCACGTGCCGATTGACCAGATTGCCCATCAGATGAAGTTGGAGAAGAAAATGTGCTTTGGCGCGCCGTTCTACGTCCTGGGGCCGCTTGTCTGCGACGTAGGCGCGGGCCACGACCACGTCACGGCGGCAATCGGCGGCGCAATCGCGGC
>CAYVQS010000087.1:0-4919 GCA_964453195.1 Microcaldota archaeon
GCGCGTAGCCGTTGCCCACTTCTTTCGGCGCGGAATCCGCCTGTTCTTTGGCCGCTTTTGCGCAGGCGGACTTGGAGTCGGAATAACGCTGGGCGACTTTGTGGGCGTCGCCGACGCGGGCCTCGGGCAGGTCGTGGAATACGCAGAGCGCCGCGCAGTGCTCGGCCTGGGCGAAAGAGAGCCCTTCCGTTTTGGCGAGGCAGTAGGCGATTAGGGCGGCGCGGTGCGAGTGCTCGGCCACGGACTCGGGGTCTTTGACGCCGCAAAGCCACCAGCCCGAGCGCTTGACGGCCTTGAGGCGCCCGGCTTCGTAGAAAAGATTGGCAAGTTTCATCTGCATAATCACTCTTGGTCTTCGGGGTTGAGCGCGGGGCATTGTTCTCTCTGGAGGCAGGAATGCAGCGCGGCTTTTACCGAGCCCCATTCCATCACGACGTCGACTTTCTTGCCCGCGGGCTTTAGCAGCGAGGCGATTTTGGAGGCCTTCCTGTTGAGGCCGTCAAGCACGTCGTCGGCACCGCCCGAGAGCTGGCCGCGGTCGGCGACGACGAGGATGACGAGTTCTTCGCCTTGGAATTCTTCGGCGCACGTGGTGTCCTGGTGCTCGTCGTGCAAGAGAAAGACCGCTTTTTTCATTTTGTTTCACTGGGCGCGAGGCGCAGGCGTCATTTTACCAGGGCGTACAGGCCGCGGCGCTTTTCCAGCAAGTCGCCGTCTTCCTTCATGAGGTTGAGGACTGCAAGCACGGCCTGGGGCGCGGCGTTGGAGGCGGAAACTATTTCGTCGAGGGGCGCCTCCTTCTTGGCCTCGAGGGCGCGGATTACGCGGGGCGCGATTGAGTCGAACAGCGACGAGTGGATAATATAGTATTTCTTGTCGAAGCCGCGCGTTCCCCGCACCATTCCGGCCTTGATGGACTTTTCCAGCGCGAAGTGTATCTGCTTGGCCTGGGCCTCGTTGTCGAGGACTACGAAGCCGTTTTGCTGCAGGTTGTATTCTGGCGAGCCGGGCTTGAACTTGGAATAGCTGGACGAAGACGACGCGGGCTGTGAGGCGGACGGCGGTTGAACGGGGGATGACGCGACTTGTTTTGAAACGCCCGCGGGCGAAAGAGGAACAGCACTTGCCTGCGCGAAGCTTTGCGGATTTGCCGGCGAAGCCGCGGGAGACGGGAGGACTTTGCGGGCGAGTTTTTCCAGCGCCTCGCGCTTGGAGGACTCCTCTATCCTGGCCTTCGACAGGAGGAGGAAGACGCCGGGCTCTATCTGGAAGAATTCGTACTCGTCGCCTTCCTTGACTTGGCTTGCCTTCTGCAGGGGCTCGGGCAGGACTACCGCGACGCCGTCGCCGTGCTTGAAGAATTTCATCGAATCACGTCGTCTTGGCCCAGGTTAGCGGCACAAAGCGTGGCTTGAGATTCGTCACGTCTTGAATTGCCAAGCCACGTTTTGTGGGCACGGCCTTGAGTGCCGCTATTGAAGAAGTTCATTGTAAGTTCAACGCCGGAAAAGCTAATTACGCCTTCTTTTCGCAGACTTTGCCGCCGGGGGTTTTTTCCGAGAAGATTTGCGCGCCGAACTTGGAAATGCCGGGCTTCTGTTTTTTCCAGAACTCGGCGTACAGGCCGGCCTTGAGGCAGAGGTTGTCGAGGAAGGCTTCGGCGTCCCACTTGCACTCGGCCGGGACCTGGGGAAGCAAAAGCCCCGAGTACGGCCCGTATTCGAGGATGAGGCCGTCTTTTCCGATTTCGATTTTTTTCGCCAAGTCGCCTGGCGAAGAATAGGAGATTTCCTGTGGAACGGAAAGGACGCTTATTTCCACCAAAAGGCGGGAGAGCTCTTCGAGGCCGACCGGGTCGAAGCGCGGGTCGTTGACCGCGGCGGCGATTGCCGCGCCGGCAACTGCTTCTTCGAGGGGCTTGATGGGGAAAGGAAAGCCTATGCATCCGCGGAGCTTGCCGGAAGAAGAGTGGAGCGTGACGAAGACTCCGCGCGGCTGCGAAGACGGCTTTGGCCGGGGGACTTCGCAGTTTTTCAAATAGTGCGCAATGGACTTGCGCGCAAGCGCAACGAGCGCCGCGCCCTGCGAAAGCGAAAGCCTGCCCGACTTGGAAGTTGCCACCGCACCCAACACCCGCCGCCCCTTGCATCAATTGCTCGGCGGCAAACAATTTTAAACGATTAGCATCAGTTTGAATACGCTGCCAAAGGAGGCAAAACTGGCAACGGCCCGGCGCGGCGGGCAAGTGGTGGGTTAAGGGGGTCTTTTGAGAAGCACCTGTGCAAGTGCGCTCTTCCTGTTCCTAGCAATTGCGCCGACGGTTGCCTCGGCTCTCTTTCCGCCGGCAATGTTCGACGGCCGCGGAGTTGACTCGCTTGGCGTGCGCGACGACGGCTGCCTGGGCGCAATAATGAACCAGAACCTTCCGGTCCCGCCGGCCGGCGACGCGGCTTTTGGCGAGGCGGCCAGGCAGGCAAACGGCGCGACCGAATCCTTCAAGCAGACAACTTCAGAAAGCGTCTTTTACGGCTTCAGGATAGAATACCGCGCCTATGAATGGGGCAGGAACGCGGGAATCGGAATAACGACTGTCGGAACCGGAACGCTCAACCCCATGCTGACGGTCATCGGCGCGGCAACCGCGACCCTTTCCCAAAACGAGATGAACGGCATCCAGGAACGGTGCACGAGAAACGCGCTGACCGGGCTCGTCCGCGCGGCCTATTCCGCAAGCACGGCAACCGCGGTTTTGGACGGGAAAATCACGGAGTTCGAAAACGCGTTCGGGGAAAGCCCGCCCGAGGGCGCGCCGCGGCAGGCCGGAGACGAGTTGAAAAAACTAAGGACCCAACTCGACGCCGGAGACTCTTCCGGGGATTCGCTTGGAACCCTGATGACAAGGACGCGGCAGGACCTCGACCGGACCGTGGAAGCGGTAGAAGACGCTGCCAGGGGAACCGGCCGTTTCAGCACAGCCGAAATCCCGTCCATAGCAAACAGGCTGGTCGGCGCAAAAGATTCGGTGCTTTCCCTCGAAATGCTGCAGTATTCACGGATTGAAGACGCAATTGCAAAAGCGAGGAACGAAAGCGCCGAAAACCTGCGTGAAGCCGAGGCCGCCCGCAACCGGGCCCGGCTTCTTGAAAAGAGCCTCGGCGCCGAAGACCTGGAGCTTATTCCTACAAAAGCTCTTCTTGCCGGGGACGGAACGGTGGAAAGCGCGGAAAACGTGCAGGAGTATTTCCTCAGGCTGGACTATGCTTCCGGCCGGTGCAGAGCATCCGAAGTGGCCGCTGAAAACGCGGCCCGCGCACAGGCAACCAAGGCGCACCAATGGCTCTCCCACGCCGCAGGATACGCTTTGGACTCGCTGGAGCTTGCGCAGAAATGCGAGGAGTTGCTCGGCAAGGTCGACGCCGACGTGGATTCGCTCGAAAGCGCCTTGAGAGAAGCCCTGGCTGCGGAAATTGAAAAGGCGCAAGATGCTATTGACGCAATGCCTGCGACTACGCTCGGCGCCGACGGCATCCGGGCTAAGTTCGAAGCCGCCCGGACGGGGGCTTCTTCCGCTTTCGGGGCAGGGTCCGCCGGCCGGAGAATAAGCCAGATGGCGGAAACTATTGCGGACCTTCGCGAAACGCAGGCTCTCGCTGCGGCGTCTGGAGGTTTCGAACTGCTTGCTGCCGGCTACGAGGCCGACGTCGGACGGGCAAAGGCCCTTGCGGACGGGCTTGAAAAGGACGGGATAGACGTGCTCTACGAGTCGTCGGTCTTGGACGTGCTTGCCAACGAAAAACCGGACGCCTCGGACCCCGACAGGGGGGAATGGATTGATTCTCGGAAAAGCGCGTTGAGGACCGTTGTTGAGAGCATGAAAGTCAAAGGCAGGGAAGAATACGGCGAACGGCTCGAGGCGGATTGGCAGCGCGCCGGCCAGATTGCCGACGCACTTGCAGACGCGGAACAGGTGAAAATACGGTCGTACGCGCAGTTCTTCCCCGGAGGCCGGCTCGACGTAGAAAAAGCCGCCGGCAGGCTTAGGGAAATGAGCGGCTATTTCGGCGGTCTGCTTGCGGCAGGCGACGACAGGACAGGAAAGGCCCTGCAGGGCCGGATGACGCTCTCGCTTGAAACCGGCAGCGACCTTGCCTTGGTCGAGCTCGATGCCTTGGCGGCAATAAACTGCTGGATGAAGGCGAGGAACGACAGGAACATTGCCTACGAAGGCACAGTCGAACTTGCTCTGCCTTTCGAACTGCCGGAAAAATTCGAGTGGATAGGCTCAAGGGGCGTTTCCGTGATGCGGACTGCCGGCGGGTCGAAAATGGCAATAAGCGGAATCGCGCCTTTTTCCGAGCACGAGGCGACGGCGAGCTTCGAAAAGGTTTTTGCCCGCAGGAAAAGCGAGAGACAGGAAACGGTTTTCGCCGACGAATACGAGGCGCGCAAGAAGACGGTCATTGCGTTCGAAGCCGAGGCGCCGGCCAAGGTGCTTTTGAAAAAAGAGGTCGGCTTTCCCGCAAGGTTCTTCGCCCGTTCGCTGCGCAGCCTTCAGACAAGTGCGCATTACGGAGAAACGAGCGCGTTGTCAGTAGTCGTGGACGCCGCCAGGGGAACCAACGAAGTCGAAATAGAGTATTCGTGGCCCAGCCCGTTCGAGCTTTCGCAAAAGGCCGAAGTGGCGGAAAACGCGTCGAACTATTCCGTAATAGTCTATTCGCTGAACTACACCAACAAATACGAGGATTTGGACGACGCCACCATAGCGTTTTCCACTCCGCTTAACTGCACCGTAATCGACGCGGCGATGCAGTCAGACGATTTCGAAGCGGGAAAACCGGCAAAGACGGGAGGCCGGATGGCGTTTTCAATGCGGTCGGGGCCGTGGTTTGGGGGGCAGCTCAAAACTGCGCTGGGGG
>CAYVQS010000088.1:0-4904 GCA_964453195.1 Microcaldota archaeon
CACTAAGGTCGAGTCGGTGGAGAACAACGGCCGGGCGTCGGTGACCGTTTCCCACGCCGGCAGGCGGCAGACCATTTCCGCGTCGTGCGTCATCGGCGCGGACGGTGCGAATTCGCTCGTGAGAAAGTGCGCCACGGACGTCAAAGTCAACCGGCTTTTGGCGTTCCAGGAAGTCGGCGTGCCTGCGAGGCCGCTTGGCGACACGCTTTTCATTTTCAACAACCGCATCAACGACTATTATTCGTGGGTGATTCCCAAGAACGGCAGCGTCGTCATCGGGTCGGCGTTCGAGTCGGCGCGCCATTCGCGGTTTTATCTCTTGAAGTACCTGCTTCACCAGCACGGGCTTGCCTGGAAAACCATCCGGCACGAGGGTGCGCTGCTTTCCCGGCCGCTTTCGCGGCAGGAACTGTGCCTTGGCAGGCACAAAGTTCTTTTGGTGGGCGAGGCCGCCGGGCTGGTTTCTCCGACTTTCGGCGAGGGCATTTCCTACGCCCTCAGAAGCGCCCGCGCGGCAGCCAGGGCGGTTTCGGAGCGTTTGCCGGAGGGCGGCGAGGCGGTGCTGCGGGAGTACGAACGGCTGGCCGCGCCGGTTGTAAAGGACGTCGCGGGCAGAATCGAACGCGCCAAGGCCCTCTCGTCGCCGGCGAAGCGCAAGCAGTGCCTCGCTTCTCTTGTCAAAGGGGGTAAGTAGCCGTGGAAAAGCTTTTCAGCAGAAAGGGCAAGCTCTGGGCCTTGTTTGAAATAGGCCGGCCCTGGAACGCGCTGGTATTCGCCATAATGACTGCAATCGGGTTTTCGCTTTCCGGCGGAGGAAGCGCTTACGCTTTTTTAGCGTCGTGCATTGCGGCTTTCCTGATTTACCTGGGTGGCTCCACGGTCAACGACCTGTTCGATCTTGAAGTTGACCGGCATAATATGGCTTACCGGCCGCTTCACCGAAAAGATTTCTCGGTGGATAAAGCCCTGCGGTTCTCCGAAGTCACCTGCCTGGCGGCGCTTTTAATCTCGGCTACGGTGAACGTAGCGCTTCTTTTCTGGAATCTCTTCTTCATAGTTGCTGCAATGGCGTACTCCGTTCCGCCGCTGCGTTTCGTGAGCAGGGGAATTCTCGCGCAATTCTACCTTGGCTTCACTACGGTGGTGCTTCCCATGGCCTCCGGAGTACTCGCAGCCACGGGCGGCAGATTCACTCTTTCAGCAGACGCCGTTCTCCTGGCGGTTTCGCTTTTCATGCTCTTTTCGTTCGTGCTCATAATAAAGGACTTCAAGGACCTGGAAGGCGACGCGAAGGGAGGCAAACGCACGTTCCTGCTCACCGTCGGCGAACACTCCGGCAAGAAAGTGGCGCTGACGGGCACGCTCGTCTTCTTTCCGGCTTCGGTTTACCTCATGAGTGGATTTGCCAAGAATCCGCTTTTTCTCCTGCTGTCCGCAATCGTCGGCGCAACCCTGCTGTGGATGGAGTGGGATTCCAAAAAAAGCAACGACTTCCACTTTTCGGCAGCCCGCGCCACTTTCGCAGTCTTCCTTTTGGGCTTTCTCCTGTTCTTGTGAGCGGGTGCGAGAATCAGGCGGTTGGCCGAGTGCCTGCTGAAGCGGGTGTTTCGCCGCCTTGAGCGCGTTTTTCAAGCGCCTTTCTCATTGCCACTGGCAGGTAGTCCCCTTCGGCTCCGTGCAGGTAGACCTCGGGGTCGTGGCCTATTTTGCGGATGAATTCGATTTGGCGCTGCTTTAGCTTGTCCGTGTCGCCGAGCTGGGAAGCAACGAATGGGTCGCCGCCGTTTTCGTGCATGTATTTTTCGTTGGCGTTTATGAAAATGCAATGGGGCCGGTTCTGGGCCAGGCACTCCAGTTCGACGTCGTTGATGATTTCGCCGTGAACGACGGTGCCGCCGCCGGCATTCATTCCCCGAAGCAGGTGGTCGATAGGATGGTCTGCGGGCTTGCAGATTTCCGCCAGGGGGTTTTTCAACACCTGGAACTTTGCAAAACCTCTCTTGAATTCGAGAGTCTTGTAGTCGCCAAAGCCAATGAGTCCAGTCACGTCCATTACTACCTTATAGGTCTCTTCGAACCTCTTTAGGTTGAGGTTTTCGATGAGCTTGTAGGTGAATTCGTAGCCGAAAACCCAGCCCTCGAAATACATGTCCTGGATGCCGTCGATGCCGCGCTTTTCGGCGTCTTCCGTCATCTGCTTGACCGCGTTCATGCTGAGCATGGTGAGGCGGTCGCCGAGAAGGTCTATTCGTCCCGGTGCAAACTGCATCTTGCCTGAAATCAGCAGGGAACTAAGAAAGCCATAGAGGCCGTACACGTCGTTCGCCTCATTTCATCATTACGGACGTGCCTTCTTCGCTCTTCACGACGAGCCCGCTGTCGCCGAATTCCAGCGGGAAAAATCCGTTCTTGTGCGCGGTCCAGCGCATTTTACGGACCTGCAGAGTGCGGGACGTGTCCCCGCCCAGGCCAAGGTAATAGAGGACGACCACGCCGTCGCACAAGAATTCGCTGGCGCCGTCCTTGCTGAGAAGCTTCGAATCCTCGTCCATGTCCGATATAAGAAGCGTAGTGACTCCCTTCATGGACTTGAATTTGCGCACCAAGTAGTGCACAAGCAGCCTAAGCCGCGTTTCGAACCCGAGCATGGATGTGACTTCCTGCACCGAGTCGAAGCTTTTGGACTGCTGGATTATGTTGATTATTTTTATGACGTACGGGTAGTTGGAAAGCGCGGTGAGCGAGTCTATGGCAACGCGCGACACGTTCTTCTCCTTTACCAGCTGCTCGATCGAGGACAGCGCGTCCGCCTCCATCAGCAGGTCAACTGACTTGACCAGGAGCCTGCCTTCGGAAACGTGCTTTTCGAGATTCCAGTTGAAGCGAGCCGCCTGGGAAATTACGTCCTCGGCGCTTTGCTCGAAGGAAATGAAGAGGCAGGTCTCGCCTTTTTCGCATGCGCGTACAAGCGTCTCGAGACAGAACAAGGTTTTGCCGGTTCCCGGGGCCCCCGTAATGAGGACCGTGCTGTTTTTCGGGAATCCGCCGTCCACTAGTGCGTCGAATCCTTCAATTCCGGTGGCTATGCGTTCTACCAAGGCATTCACATACTTAAAGGCGGTCGGAATCATTAGCAGAAGGCGCTTTAAAGCATTTTGCCCCCGGTACGTTGCGAAGAAATCAGCCGGAAAACAGGGTGAAGATTCCGAGCGCGAAAAAGAACATGCCGAGAAGCCGCAGGCGGGTGTGCTGGTTCATGCGGAGCGACAGGTGGCTGCCCAGCTGGCCGCCAATCAGGACGCCCGGAACCGCATATAACAGCGCCGTAGGCTCGAGCGTGCCCTGCCAGATCTTGATGCCCGCCGAAACCACTGCCGTGACGCCTATTATGAAAATGTTGGTCGGCACCGCTATTTTTCCAGGCAACTTGTGGCGGATAATGAGGAAATAATCGAGAAACTCGCCTCCGCCCACTGAAACTAGCCCGATGAAGGAGCCGGCGAGTCCCGCCATAGTTTTTCCAAGCGGCGAACGGAGCCGGTGCCTCACTTTGTCGAGCGACGCTTCTTCCAGCGCTTCTGGCTCGAAAAAGCCGCGGTATAGAAATTGCAAAGAAGCAGCTAACAGGAAAACGCCCAGCGCAGCCTTGAGCAGGTTCTGCGGAGCCATCAAGAAGAGAATCGAACCTGCGATTGCGAACGGGATCGTGTACTTAAGCAGATGAACTGCGATTTGGTAGTCTATTGTTTTTTTCCTCATGTTGGCCGCGATTCCGCTTCCAAAACCGAAGACTTGGATCGTAATCGCGGTCCCAAGCGCCGTTTTGGGTTCCAAACTCAGCAAAAGCAGCAAGGGCGCCCAGAAATGCGCGCTGTCGATTCCAAGGGCAACTGCTGCGCACGCAATTGCAATTCCCGCAGGCAGCAGCAATACGTATGTGGTGTTTCCTAGGCCGAAAGCGGCAAAGCAGGCTATTGCTGCGGCCAAGACTGTGGCAATAGCGAGTCCCTTGTCCATTTTAGGCAACCGGCGAGGTTGGTTCGAATTACTCCTTCCGGGGCTTTAAAGTCTTTGCCGCTCCCGCCCGTCGCAAATATAAGGCGTCCGTTCTCAGTTGTTTGGGGTGAGTGGAGTGGATTTGAAGAACGCTTTTGTCGAGATTGGAAGGGCGGAAGTGGACAAGGTCATCAACGTCAAGAGGACGGTTCTTGCCGATTGCGGAGGCGACTTTTCCGTGGTCGGCGCCGAAGTCACGTCCCGGATGGCTCCGCACGTGCATTTCACCGGCCCCGAAGTCTACCTCGTCCTCGAGGGAACGGGCCTGATGCACCTTGGCAAAGCCGTCCGGGACGGCGAACGCATAGCAGTGGACTGGGACGCGCCCTTCGAAGTGGGGGCCGGCGACTGCTTCGTCATTCCCCAAAGCACGGCGCATTTCATCGAGTCCACCTACGGCACGCCTGTCAAAGTGTGCTTCATACTCGACTTGGAGCACCTCAAAGGCGACCGCATCCTGGTAGACTTCCCCCAAGGCTAAGGCCGGAAGGCCGCCCGGTGCTTGCGGCCCTTTCGGCCGCCTCCCAGCGTCGCAAATAAAAGTTTCCCCTTCCCCCTTATTGCATGCAGTTTTTCCTCGAGTACGCCGCCGCGTTTGCCCTGGGGCTTTTCGTCAAGCTCACCGACGTCCAGGTCGACGAGAAAATCTTCTCGGCGTTCCGCAGCATGCAGTACGCCACGGCCGGCGCCTACGGCCTCTTGGCAGGCCTGCTTGCCTCGGCCAGCCCCGACTTCGGCGCCGTCTTCCTCGCAATAGCCATAGGCGTCCTGCTTGGCAAGAAAATCGACCACCCCGCGCACCAGTTCGCCTTCGCCGCACTCTTCCTCGCCTTCGCCGCCCGAGGCCT
>CAYVQS010000089.1:0-4891 GCA_964453195.1 Microcaldota archaeon
CGCAGTCACCGAACTGGAAACAACGTTCGACTACGTGCTCATAGACTCGCCGCCCGGCCTGCACAAGCAGGAGGAACTGATCATCAGGTCCTGCCGCGAACTATTGCTCCTCGTCGCGCCCGAGCCGCCCGCACTCGCCGACGCGCTGAAGGTCAAGAACTTCGCCGAAAAAAACGGAGTCAAGGTCCTCGGCGCGGTAGTCACACGCGCGCTGCACGACGCGGCGGAAATCAAGCAGCCCGACCTCGAAGCCGTGCTGGGCGTCAAAATCATCGCAGAAATCCCCGAGGACGTCGAAGTCAGGCGCAGCAGCGCCCTCCAGCAGCCCCTCGTGATACGCGCGCCCAACTCGGCCGCGGCCAAGGCCTACCGCAAAATCGCCAGTTTCCTGGCCGGCGAAGCCCTGCCGGACGAAACGAAGGCTAGAAAAGGGTTTCTCGACGGAATAATTGGGTCCATCAACTCGCTCTTTGGAAAGAAGTGAAACGCTCTTTTTCGGGGAGAGTTCTTGGTTTTTTTAAACAAAGCAAAAAGGTGTAATGGAACATGACTGAAAAGAGGCCGTTCGACGTCCTCAACGCCGCACTCAACAAGAACGTGCTGGTAAAGCTCAAGGGAGACGTCGAAGTCCGCGGAACGCTTGCAAGCTTCGACGTGCACATGAACCTCGTCATAGAAGACGGCGAGGAACTAAAGGGCGGCGAAATGAAACGCAAGCTCGGCACCGTCCTGCTCCGCGGAGACACCATAGTCTACGTCTCGCCGGCATAAATTTTCCAAAAACTTGGCTTTTTTGGGCCCTTCAAGGGCCCATGCCTTGAAAATCAAAGGCAAAAAAAGAGCCAAGCCATGGGCCCTTAGATCAACGGTAGATCGCTTGCATGGCAAGCGCGCCCTTCTCAAAACATGCAGAAGAGTGCGCCCTTAATGCAAGAGGCTGCGGGTTCGAATCCCGCAGGGTCCATTTCTCCGCATGGGGGAAGAATCCCCCTCGAACCGTCAAGCCACAGTAGTATATCTTTTCCAGATGCGTGGCTTGCGCGGTTCGCTCGAGCGGAGTGCTCTTCCCCCTCCGCGGGAAAGAATAAAAGATTGAAAAGCAAAAGTTCTTTCCGATTCTATTGGGCCCGTAGTCGATTGGTAAGACGTTCCCTTGACGTGGGAAAGACACCCGGTCCGATTCCGGGCGGGCCCATTCTAAACTAATTCTTTTTATTGGCGCGAATTCTTGATTTTCTTCGATAGCAAAATGCAGCAGAAGGACCGGATTGCCGATTACGTTTTCCGCGAGTATTGCCGCGGAAAGTCAACGGGCCAGATAATCGACGAGCTCAAGAAGGGCGGGTGGTGGGACCAGCTCACGACCTTCAGCTACAAGTACGAGGCAAACTACGGCCTCAAGCACGGTTTTGAAAAGTTCAAGAAGGCCTATCCCGAACGCGCCGCCAAGGTCGAGGCCGCGGAAAACGCCAAAAAACTCTCCACCGGCCTTACGATTCTACTGGCCGCCCTGATTCTGCTTTACCTGCTCGACGCCGGCGGCTGGCAGGTCGTAGTGCGGGCAATCCAGGGCCTGCTGGAAGCCAACGGAATACGCTGAAAACCCGGCCAACCGCCCCGTTAATCAGCCGGTTTTACGAAAGACGAGCAACTGGTTGAGAAAAACCAGAGGAAACGGGATTTCGCGGACTAAAACGGGCTCAAGACCAGAATAACGGGCCATTCCCACAACAACGCCTGCATCAAGAACGGACTTGTGGTCCGTGGTCTTTTCAAGCTGGCGCGCGTGCGACCCGAAAACAAGCCGCCGGCCAACGCGGAGCACGATTTCGTTCGGAATGGTTACAATCAGGCGCCCGCCGGGTTTCAGGCAATTGGATAGAGCGGAAACGATTTTTTCAGGCCGCGCAACGTGTTCCAAGACTTCGGAACAGACTATTTTGTCGAATTTTCGCAAAGTACGGAATGATGCTAGGTCAGACTGCAAAAAGTCCACGTTCTTTGCGCCGGCGCGCTTTGCATTGCGCCTGGCAGAAGCAAGATAGCCCTTGTCGACGTCAACGCATAACACGCGGCCCCGCGAGCCCACCTTTTTGGACATTTCGAGAGCTACAAAACCTTCGCAACAACCAGCGTCAAGCACGCGGTCCCCAGGACGTATTTGCTCCAAAATGGACGAAACCCTAAACTGCACCACCCAGCCAACAAGCGGGTTTTTCGACAAATACATGTGCTCTTGAACCAAAACACTCACCGCTTTTTGCGAAGGACTACTGAAAGTCGAACCAGTTCCTCGGTTTTTTTCTGGTACAGCCGGAGTTTTTTGTAAATGAGAAAACCAAGCGCGAAAAGCAGCAAAATCGCCGAAATTACCAGGAAATCAAGGGTGCGGATGAAAAGGGACGGGACGAAAATCGGCGAAAGCGCATACGGAAAAAGCGACGCCGCCAGAAGGGCGCCCCAGACGGAAGCCCAAAGGCCCAAGTCGAACGAGTCAAATACGCGTTTGCGGTATTGCGTGTAGGAATAGTAAAGGAAGAACAGCGCAAACGCAGCGCCGAGCACTTGAAGCGCAAACACGCCCATCACGGTTTCGAACGCCATCTTGAAAACCTCCAAAACAAGGAATTTACAAAAATCCTGGCGCCGGCAGCCAAATCCGTCCCCTTGACGGCAGTCCAAGAATCATAAGTCGAATCAATGGGAACCTCGGAGTATTTCAAACCGTTGCGGGCGACTTCGGACGCAAACTCTGAACAGAAGGAATAGTCGTTGGCGAAAAGCTCCATTTTGCGGTACGCTTCAGCAGTAAAAGCACGGAACCCGGTCTGGGTATCCGAAAAGGACTGCCCGTAAAGCGCGTTGGTGGCAGCTGAAAGGAAATAGTTCCCAAACCGCTTGACAACTGGCATCGACCCCCTATCCTTGCGCACGGCGAAAACAACGTCGACGCCCCGCGAAAGCCCGGAAAGAAGGAAAGGGATTGCACCGGGACAATGCTGGCCGTCCGCGTCAAGCGTAACCACAACATCCGCCCCAAGTTGTTCAATGGCGTGCTCCACTCCCAGCCGCGTGGCAAATCCGACCCCCATGTTGACGGGCAAAGACAACACTTCGGCACCCGCATTACGAGCCTCTTTCGCCGTGCTATCCGAACTCCCGTCGTCGACGACAACCACCCGAGAAAGATGCCGGCGAACGGAACGAACCAAACCCCCAACAGAGCTCCGCTCATTGAACGCGGGAACCACTACCACCACACTAAAACGCGAAGCCAAAGCAACCAAGCCTTTTTCGGCACACGTTCTTATAAAAACTGGCTCGGAAAGACCTACACACGAAGAAACATGGACGTCATCAGTTCTCCGCAAATGCAGGCAACGCTTTTTGCACAAGCAACTACGGCAGCCCTCCTCATAGCAACAATAATTTCGGCGTTGTTCGCTGAAAAGCTCAGGAGCGCGCTGTGGAAAAAAATGGCGTACGCGGCTTTTTTCCTGTTTCTCATAGGCCAAACTGCAATAGTTGCCGAGGCCTACTCGCAAAGAGCATCAGTCTACGGCGCAACCGCAGACTCCAACGACGGAGCCATCCACGCCGCCCTATCTAACTACATTCTCAATCCAAGCCTGGAGGTAGAATGGAGTTCCGGGCGCGGCATAGGACCCGACGGCTATCCGCCGGGACTCCACATAATTACCGCAACCATCGCTTTCTTGACGGGAAGAAGCGTAGTCGAAGTGCTCGCCATAGAAGTTCCCGTATTGATTTTCTTGCTGCTGCCCCTAACCCTCTTCCTGTTTTCGCGCAAGTTTTTCAACGACGACTTCAAAGCCGCGGCTGCGACCATGCTATTCGAGCTTGGAACGCTCATACAATACCAGGAAGGAACTGCATACGGCGTGTACGCCGTGTTCGCGGGGCTGTCGCTGACTGCCCTTTTCTTCGTCTGCCTAATGAACTTCTTCGAAAGAAACGACCGACGCTTCGCGGTCCGCGGCATGGCGCTTTTTCTCATTGCAAGCGTAACGCACTCCGAAGCGTTTCCAATCATGACCTTCGGAGCAATAGCCTACTGGCTGGCGTCCGATAAGCGGCCAAAACTTTCAAGAAACGAGTGGGCTGCCTGCATTACGGCATTTGCAGTAGTCGCCGCCTTACAGATAAGCTGGGCGGCTACAGTCTATAACTTCACCGACGGGGCAAACCCCCCGGCCCTCACAACACTCTTGCAGAAAGTCCAGCGATTTGCATCAGACCTGCTAGAAATCATGCCCAACGTCATAGGACTGCCCTTTGTCGCCCTGGCGGGCCTTGGCCTTTTGCAAACGGGCTCCAGAAAAACGACCCCCGCAACAGCACTCTTGGCAGCACCTCTCGCCTTTGCGTTGGCGGTGGACGTCTACATGAGCCGAGGAAATCTGCAAATCGCGTTTTTTTCATCGGTGCTCGCAGTAGAAGGAATATCGCTGGTAGCGGGAACCGTTGCAAAGAAAATCCGATTCAAAAACCCGATTCCCACGTCTTGCCTGGCAATCCTTTTCCTGTTTTCAGCCACGACCCCCTGGTATGCAAGCTCGTTCCAAAGAACAGCCATATGGCACTCGCTGGAAATAAGCCCACATTACTGGTATTCCGGGCCGCAGAAAATGCTGTTTGAAAACAAGAAGACCCTGGAAAACCGCGGAATAACCGCGCTTTACGTGCAGAACGAAAGCGCATACCGCCTGCACTTGTGCCACTACGTCGGCGAAATCCTGGCCAAAAGCTGCAGGTATTATTGTTCGCCGCAAAACGCGTCGGAAAAATGCCCGCGCCTGAAAGACGTTCCGCCGAACTCGGCAATAATTTCCGAAGAAACGCTCGGCCTCCCGCAGATTTCAAACGCGTC
>CAYVQS010000090.1:0-4862 GCA_964453195.1 Microcaldota archaeon
ACCCATTTCATCATCAACCCTTTGGAAAGTCCGTAAAGACTGCGAAAAATCCGACTCTGAAAAAACGCATTCCCGGTCGCGCAAGACAGGCGTCCTGCAGACGGGGGGAAGGCTCTGATAATAAGTCGAATCAGACTATTTAGAGGGCGCGACAAATATTTAAAACTAGTGATTTGCTACTACTAGCGCCCACTAAGAGCCGCCGAAACGGCGGAGAGTTGTAGAAATGGACTTTGCTTTTGAAAACATCCTCAAGGCCTTTTTGCCCCTGCTTGCCATCATGGACCCGTTCGTCTCCATTCCCGTTTTCCTCGCCATGACCAAGAACATGAACGCGGACCAGAAACGGTCGGTCGCCGACCGCGCCGTCCTCGTCGCCGGAGGCCTGCTGTACGCGTTCCTGTTCTTCGGCGGCACGGTGTTCGAGTTCTTCGGAATCACGCTTTCCGACCTCAAGGTCGGGGGCGGAATCATCCTGCTCCTCATGGGAATACGCCTCGTCCTCGGCCACGACGACAAGTCCGAAGAGGGCTCGGCGGACGACATTTCCGCCGCAGGAGTAATCATCGGCACGCCCCTCATCACCGGCCCCGGAGTCATCACGACGTCCGTGCTCCTGTCGAGCCAGTACGGCCTGCTGGAAACTGCGGTCGCCGCGTTCTTCACCCTGGGCACGACGTGGGTAATCCTGAACAAGTCGAAAATGGTGCACCAGGCGCTGGGCCACAAAGGGCTCGACATCCTGTCGAGAATCATGGGCCTGCTGCTCACCGCAGTCGCAGTCCAGTTCATCTCAAGCGGAATCTTCGAACTCATCCGCGCCAACCTTGCGACCCTGCTCGCGACCTAGGAACGCGAGCCCGAACCGGGTTTAAATAACTGCAAATGCAACGTAGATTTCAGGTGATTCGATGACGCTGCGAAGAGTAGTTAAGGAATTACGAACTGACGTGCGCCTCAAGGATAATCTCGGCAAGGCGCAAGTGAGTTTCTTTAGAAATGCGCAGGGCCATAAATCCATCAAGTTTTCCAAAATTCCTCTCACTTCGGGGGAGCGTATTCAGGACGTAGGGTATTATGTAAGACAATACTTGGACGGTCGGTTTGGACGGGGATCGTTTAGTGCGGACGGCTATGAAGAGAAAGACGGCGCCTATGTGTATGTTCATTATGAGCCGGCCGAAGCAAGAGAAAACATGGCCCTTGCCAGGGAACGACTCGCGGTGCTCTCGCCCATAGACGCCAGCGCGAAATTGCGGACTGCGGTTGCGAAGGCTGTTGGCCTATTTAAGAAGCGCCCGAAATAGAGCAAACCCGCAAGTAGCAGGATCGTTTCAAGAGACCATCAGTCACAAATCGAGTTTCTCCAAAAACGCGCACGCCTGGCAGACGCCCGAAGAAGAAGGCGCGCCGCACTTTTCGCACGTTTTTTCAGCCAGCTTCCTGCCCGCCTCCAAGGCGGTGCTTCCGCCTTTTCTGCCGGCGGGAACTTTTTCGCCTGCCGTGAGCGAGAGCCAGGCCAAAAGCAGGTTCTTCTTGGTTCCCGGCCGCGTTTCCTCGAGCTGGTTGAGAAAGTCGCGGACTTCGCCGCGGAACGCCTCGGAAGAATACGGGCACTCGGCCGAGGAGTGCGGCAGTTTTTCCAGTAGGGAATACGCCGCGCACTCGCGTTCGGAATTGTAAATGAGGGGCCGGATTCTCTGGATTTGGGATTCCGACTCCTCGGTCTTGCCGGCGCCCATCCGCCCGATGCGGCCGGGCTCGTTGCGCAGCAGGTTCATGAGAAACGTCTGGGCAAGGTCGTCGAGGTTGTGCCCGACGGCAAGCTTGTTTGCCTTCACGGCCTTGGCCGCGAGGGACAACGCTTTTTTTCTGAACACGCCGCAAATAGAACAAGCCCCGATGCCTGCGGCTTCGGCTTTGGGCAGACGCCCGCGCCGCTTGATCATTTCGTCCAGCGTAGCGCCGAACAATTCTTTGAAGGTGAAAACGCGCAGTTTCAATTTTTCCTTTTTGCACAGTTTCCCGGCCTCGGCGAGGCATTTGGGCCGGTAGCCCGATATTCCCTCGTCAATCAGGACCGGGACAGGGGCAATTTTGCCGATTTTCTCCGCCATCTTGTTGAGGACGTGCAGCATGGCCGCCGAGTCCTTGCCCCCAGAAATCGCGACTGCAATCCTGTCGCCGCGGCGAAGCATCGAAAAGTCCTTGTTGGCTTTCCACACGCGCTTTTCGAACTGTGCGGAAAAGCACGCGGGGCAGAGGCAGAGCCCGGACTGGCAATCGGAAAAAACTGCCTTGGCCTTGCGGCACTTGGTGCACGAAACCATGAGATTTTCCCTCGTTCAAAGAGTTTAAAAGACTCAGGCAAATAAATGCGTTGCAAAGAGTCGATTAGCACCTATGCTTAACCAAATAACCCAGCCAGTCCTGGCCTTTCTCCAGCAGTTCCTCGGCAACCCCGCGCTGGTGGCGTTCGCCCTGGGCGCGATGCCGCTTTTTGAAATGAGCATGGCCGCCATTTACGTCATCACGGTGGCGCATCAGCCCCAGCTCATCCTGTTCGGCACTCTCGGCAACTTCTGCGCAGTCCTCGCGCTCCTCGCCCTGTGGGATGTCCTGAGAATCCAGTGGTGGGGCGAGAAAATCCTGGGCCACCGGCTGGAAAAGCGGATGCAGGAAATGGCGAAAAAGCACGAGGAATACGGAATCCTAGGAATCGCGCTGTTCGTCGGAATCCCGTTTCCGCTGACCGGAGTCTACACCGGCACGCTGATTGCCCGCATTCTCGGCATCCCCAAACGCCAGATTTTGCTGGGCTCGGCAATCGGCGTCTGCATGTCCACCGTCATCGCGTACATCGGAGTGACGGCGGGAATCAAGCTCCTTCTTTTGGGCTGATTTTTTTCGCCGCACGCGATTCCGGGCAAGTTTCGAGCCGAAATTCCTTTTGCTCGCGCAATATTCCTGCCCTTGGAAGGGGGAAAATCAGCCGCCGCTGACTACGCGGATCAGTTCTACTTCGTCGCCGTCTTCCAGGAAGTCGGTTTCGAGGCAGAGCTTGTTGTTTTTGGAAAACAGGAACGCCTGGCTGGAAAGGCGGAATTTAGCCGCCAGGTCCTCGATTGTCGCGCCGCGGGATAGGGCGACCTTCGTCTTCTTCCCGTCGGCGGCCACGAGCGTGATTTTCATCGGGAAAAGTGGGTTTGAAAGGGCTTAAAAATGTGTTTTCGCCTACTAATTGCAAGATGTGGGACCACCCGCCACGCGGGCCCTGAATAAGCTTTTTAGTGCGACTGGACTTTCAGCTGCTTCTTTTTGCAGTTTGGCAGTTTTGGCTTGCATGAAACGAAAACGGTGTATGAAAAATGGGCATGTACAAGTACGTCAGGAAGAGCTTTGCCGCTAGCATGAAGAAGCGCAGCGACGCGTTCAAGGAACGCGTGAGAAAGTGGCGCGGCGGAAGGACCATCGTCCGCGCGGATAGCCCGTCCAACCCCGTGCGCGCGCACGAACTTGGGTACAAGGCCACCAAGGACTTCGTAGTCGCGAGAGTGAGGATTTCCCACGGCAAGCGCCGCAGGCGCCAGGCCGACCTGGGAAGAAAGCCGGCCAAGAACCGCAAGTTCGTCGAGCCTGGACGCGAGTTGAAGTGGTTCGCCGAGCAGAAGGCCTCGCGCCGCTTCTCCAACCTCGACGTCGTCAACTCCTACCTCGCGGGCTCGGACGGCCAGTACAAGTATTTCGAAGTCATCCTCCACAACCCGTGCGACGACACGCCGTACAAGGCCCTGGCCAAGAAGCCCGTGGCTGAAAAGGCCGTCGCAAAAACCGGATTCGCCAGAAATGCGGCGAAGGCTACAAAGGCCGCTGCCGCAACTGCAAAGGCGGCTTCCGCTGCAAAGGCCGCGAAGCCCGCCGAAAAGCCGGCCCGGAAGGCCTGAGCTTTTCCTCCGGAAAAAGAGGCGCGACACAAAATGTTCGCGGACTTGAACTGTTCGGTTCCCTCGCTCTACGCCGAGGCATCCAAGCTTGGCTGGACCGAAATCAGGACCGCGATTATCCAGCCCCTCTCTTCCCAGGCCGACTTGGACCGGCTCAGGGAGAAAAAGAAAGTTGCGGACGTTCCTGCGGCAGTGGAATCTTCTTCCTCGGAACTGCTCCGGCTGGCGGCCAAGCGGGATTTTGTCGACTTGATCAACCCCCTGCTTGTGCCCGGCTTCGAGCGCGACGACGGCCTCGTGCAAATCGTTTCGGACGAGAAAAAGACTTTCGAAATCCCGCTTTTGCCGGTTCTGCAGTCCAAGCACGTGTTCCGCGCCAAGCTCCTCAACCAGCTGGCGGCGTTCATTAAGTTGTGCCGCAAGCTGGGCGCGAACTTCGTCTTCACGAGCCGCGCCCTGGAAGAATACGACCTCAAGAGCCCGCGCGAAGCAATGGCAATCGCCCAGCTTTTGGGGCTTGACCGGGAACAGGCCAAGTACGCCATTGGCGATGCCGCGGCAAAAGTGCTGGTGGAAAAATGAGGCAGAAAACCCGCTATTTGATGGTGGCAATCGACTCGCCTAGCCCGTTGGACGAGCGCAGCGCCAAGCACGTGTTCTACAACGCCGTGTTCGAGCTTCTCGGCGAGGCCGGCGCGGCCGACGCCCGCGTGTCGTTGAAGGAATTCGACCCGAAAAAACAATTGGCAATCGTCAAGTGCTCGCTTTCGGGCCTCGACAGGGTCCTGGCGGCACTTGCCATGAAGCGATTCGAAGCCGGCCGCGGCATTGCCCTGCGGACGAGGAAAATCAGCGGCACGATTTCTGCGCTGAAGTCCTAGTTTTAGAATAAATCCGGGCAATAGGTTCTAAAAACCC
>CAYVQS010000091.1:0-4615 GCA_964453195.1 Microcaldota archaeon
GTTGTTTTGCTTTTGCGTTTTTCGCCCAAACGGCGTAGGCAGCGATTACGAGGATTATTGCGAGCCCCGCGAACGCCAGGTAGTCGCTCTTTTCTTCGGGCGCGGTGGCGGCCGAAATGTCCTCTTCAGACACCGCGGGAATCTCCTCGAGCTCGACCGGAAGCGTTGCCGGAGGCACAAAGAAGCCGTCGGCCTCGAAGAACACCAGGTCGAGCGAGGCGCCCGCCGCGGGAACCGAAACGTTTTCGCCGGTTTCCAGGAACGACGACGAGTTGAAGTAGTAGCGGGCGGAAATGGAATAGTTGCCGGGCGAAAGTTCGAGGGAATAGGCCCCGTTCTGCGAAGTTGCCTGGCCGGCCTTGGAAAACGACGGGAGCGAAACCGCCTCGACCACGACTTTCGGGACCGGGACCAGTTCCAGGTCGTACACTGTTCCCGACACCCGCGCCGCCCAGCAAACGCTTGAAAAAGCGCAGAAAAACGCCAGCAACAGGAAGACCCGCTTCACCAATTCGAAAACCCTCCCACGACTTTGAAGAGGAAAACAAGCATTTTAAGGGTTTCTTTTCATCCAAGCGGCGTTCCTGAAGTTTTGAACGGCAAACGCGGCGTTCCTGAAGTTTGGATTGCGCCTTTTCCCGAAAGAATGTTTTTAAACAAGCCAAGCGACTGGGAATTGCCGCAAAGCGCGGCGAACGGTTTGTTTTGAAAAATCATCGGGAAACCCGGGGTGAATTTATGGACAGGAAAAACGTGTTCAGGCTAATGGCGTTGTCCGTGCTGTTTTTGGCAATGTTCGGAGCGTTCGCGTTCGCCGAGGAAACCGGCGCGGCTTCGGCCGGGGAAGAGTCTTCGGATGGCCGGATTGTTCGCACTACTGCGGCTGCGGCGGTGACTGCGAGGCCGGGCCTCGCTGCGGCAAAAGACGCCGCCGCGAACCGGGACGCCGCGCAGAAGCTTGTCGAAAAGCAGCGCGCAGCGCTCAACGCGCGGCTTAAAAACAACTCCGCCAAGCCGGTTGTCGCTGCCAGGATTGCCAACAAGCAAATAGTGTCCACGCGCGCGACGAACAAGTGCTTCGCGCTTGGAAACCAGTCTCTGCGCGAGTGCGTCAAGAACCTCGGCGTCGGCCTGGGTTCGGGGGACTTGGACAAGAAGTGCGACGAATTCGAGGGCGAGAAGAGGGAGGTCTGCCTCAAGCATTTGTCGCGGTTTTCCGAGTCGTGCTCCGACCTGTCGGACGACCAAAGCCGCGCGTACTGCCTCAAGGCCATCGACATTCCCCTGAAGAACTGCCGGGACGCTGTGAACGACAACAAGACGCGGTGCCTCAATGCGCTTGAGAACATCAAGTGCGACGACTTCAGGAACGTGAGCGAGCGCGTGCTCTGCCTGAAGTACGGCCGCGGCTTCAAGAAAGTTGCCGAGGACCGGCTCGACAAGCTCAAGGACGTCCGCCAAAGGATAAAGGACGGCGAACTTGAAATAGGTGCAATCAAGCGGAAGTACCCCGACCTGCGCAAGCTCGCCGGGGAGGACAAGCGCAAATTCGCCGGCGCGGTGCTTGAGCGGCTGCACAACGAGTTCAACCAGAGGATCCGCGCGCTCGACTCGCTGGAGACGAAGGCGGAGTCGAACGAGACGCTAGCCCTGATTGGCGAGATGAGGGACTACCTCAATTCGCAGGCCGCGGCGTTCAAGGCGACGAACTCGACCGAGGAAAAGAAGGCGATAATCAACGCCACGAACGACAGGTGGCGCGAGTTCAGGCAGAAAATCACGAAGCTTTTGCTGCAGGATAAGATTGACGACGCGGTCGCCCGCGCGTCGGGTGCGCTCGACAGGCTCGACGTCACTATCGCCAACCTTGCAGCCAAGGGGCACGACACCGCGAAGCTGCAGGCGCTTTCGGCGGCCGCCCGCGCCAAGCTGGACAACGTCACCGTGGAAGGAATCACGCTGGCGCAGGCGCGCTGGAGGCTGGCGCACGTGCACCGCTGGTTCGCCGCGGTTAAGACCGCAATCCTGCGGACGCTGAACAACAAGCCGTTCGACATGCCGCGCGAGTCGGAGGAGCCGTCCGCAAAGCAGCTCGAGGAACACCCCGAGGAAATCGAACAGGAAGAACAAGAAGACTAGAAGGGCCTTCGCAGGCCCTTTTTCCTTTTTTTCCTTCCTTTTTTCCATTTCAACGGGTGATTTCGAACGGACTTTGCGCCTTTCTTGATTGTCGGAATGCTGGCTTTGGCCCTAGTTCTGCTCAAAAGGTTTGTAGACGAAAACAAGCCGGCTGCGCCAAGAAGGGCAGAGGAGCCTGGAAGATCCGAGGAACCCAAAAGAGCTGAGGAGAGTCGCGCGAACTTTGGTTCGATTCGCGAAGGGAACGCGTTCGTGCTGCCAATCCAGGAAGTTTTTTTTATCACGGGAACTGGAACTGTGGCAGTGGGAGTTGTCCAGTCGGGAATAGTCAGGCCGGGGCCTGCGGTCCTGATGCCACAGGGAAAACGGGTCCAGATTGGATGGATTGAATCGCACCACGAAAAAATCCCGCAGGCAACGCCGGGAACGCCTATTGGAGTGGCGTTGCCGGGAATTTCAAAACAAGACGTCCCCCGGGGCTCGCTGCTAGTTTCCGAATAGTTTTCCAATCATCTGTCCCCTGCATGGCCCTTTTTCTTTCCTTTTCCCCTTTTTGGTTTTTTCCAATTTCTTTCCAGCCGCGACAAGCCTTTTTATTCCGGGGCGCGATGCTGCACTCCGAGGTGGGGAAGAAAATGGATTTCGACAAGAAGGCGATGGCGGGCCTGTTGAACAAGGCGCTGGCGTCCGAGCACCAGGCGGACCTGCAGTATCTGACGCACGCGTCGGTCCTCCAGGGAATAAACTGCGAGCCCGTGGTTGCGCGGCTGAAGGAAATCGCCGGCGACGAGGAGAAGCACGCCGGAATGCTGCGGGAACGCATCGCGGCGCTTGGCGGCGAGCCCACCATGGCGGTTGCAAAAACGGTTTTCGAGTCCGACGTCCAGAAAGTGCTGCGCGCCAACCTGAAGGGCGAGCTAGAGGCCATTGACCTTTACCGCGCCATCTACAAGCAGGTCCCGCGCGAGGAAATGCTCCTCGAGCACTCCGTGCGCCACATCCTGATGGACGAGCTCGAGCACGTCGAGGAGCTTCGAACCCTGCTGGGAGAGCGTTGACTGCCGCTCCTGAAAGATTTTTATTCAGGCTTGGGGTAAGGAATTCCGGGGTGTTTGTGAATGAAACTAATCTGGATAGGGATAGCTATTCTTCTGGGAATCTTCTTGTTCGGGTGCCTCGGAAGCCAGCAGGAACCGGCGCCGACTGCGACGCCCGCAGCCGCGACCGTGGCGGCAGCCGCCACGCCGGCGGCGACCGTGGACGTTTCGCAGGCCAATTCGGGAATCGACGACGCGCTGGGCGCGCTTGGAGACGCCTCGAACGCCACCAGCGACTTGGACGTCGGGGACATGAATCCCTCCGACCTGGACTACGTCGGGTAGAATGATTCCCGACCGAGGGCATCGCATAGGCTTTGCGGGCCGTCGTTTTTTCCAGCCGCGGTTTTCTTTTCAACCGCGCCTTATTTTCAACCGCTTCTTCTTTTCATCCGCCATTTGCCGGCGGGTTGTTTCTTGCCGGCGCGGGGCGCGGCGAGCGCTTTTTCCAGTTCGGCGATTTTTTCGCGCATCCGGATGAGTTCGAGTTCTCGGCTTATGGTGTATTCCTTGAATTCCTCGAGCTGGCGGTTCTTCCACTCCAGGTCGCGGTTGACGGCCTTGAGCTGCTCCTCCCACTTCTTCCTCTCGGTGATGTCGCGGAAGACGTGGATGAGGAGCCATTTTCCGTCGAAGTCCTGCATCGCCGACCTGCTGACCAGGTAGGTCCTGCCGTTTTTCAGCGTGACCTCGGTGCTCGTGGACCCGGGCGGGTTCTCCTTGAAGGGGCAGTCGGCGCACGGCTTCTTGAAGCACAAAAGCGAGGCAAAGCACTTCCTGCCCATGACGTCGCCCACGAGGCGCTTCATGGACTTGTTGAGGAAGACCACGGCGCGCTCGGAATTCACTATGGCGATTCCCTCCTCCATTCCCTCGAGCACGGCGTGGAGCTTGTCGCGCTCGGCGAGGATGGCGTTGGTGCGCTCGTCCAGGCTGCGCTCAAGGTCGAGCTTGTACTTGTTCAGGTCCTTGTTGGCCTTGAGCAGCTCGTCGCGGGCGAGCACGAGCTCTTGGCAGGACTGCCTCATGTCCTGGACGGTCTGGTCGAGGTCGCGCTGGGCCCGCTCTTTTTCCACCAGCAGCTGGCCGAGCCTGTGCTCGCGGTCCGCGGCGGCGGAGACGTCGCGCATTACCCCGACCAGCGCGGGCCTGCCCTTGTAAACCACGCGGGTCGAGTTCAGCCCGAGCCAGCCGACGGAACCGTCCCTGCGGATGACACGGAAGCGGTATTGTTCGCGGCCCTTCTTGCCGGCGAGCTTTTCCCGGATCATTCGCGCCACCATTGGGCGGTCGGCGGGAATGATGAGCCCCAGTATCTGCTTTGCGGAAAAGCCCGCGACTTCGCTGGCTGAACGCCTGCCTGCCAGCCTGGCGAGAGC
>CAYVQS010000091.1:4625-4839 GCA_964453195.1 Microcaldota archaeon
CGGCCTGGAACAAATAGATTGCGTCGGGCGAATTGTCGACCATTGTGCGGTAGGGCCCGCACTCGCCCGGCGGCTTGCTTGAGGCAGCCTGCATGCGCCCGGCAAGCTTGCGGCCGGCCACCGGCTTGCGTTTTTCGACCATGGAACGGGTATTGTTTTGCAAAGGGTAAAAGCCTTTCGCCGCCCGGCGGGCGGCGAACGGGGGAGTCGCCTG
>CAYVQS010000092.1:0-4799 GCA_964453195.1 Microcaldota archaeon
AAGCGTGCCCAAAATGCGTGAATCCGCCGGAAATACGCCTGTATTACTGGGCCGGCGAAAAGCGCTAAAGTCAAGCTTATAAAAAACCCCGTAGTACTCCCTGCGGAAAACCCATGGCCTACGGCGAATATGTAGTCAAGCAGGAAGGCGACAAGCGCCGGCTCATCATCAACTGCAAGGAATGCCAGTACGGCGGAAGCGACATCGCCCAGTACGAGCACTGCATGCGCGACGTCATAGACCGGCTCCAGGAAGTCGACGCCGACGAAGTCGTGCTTTCAGAATACTACGAGCGCATCTACAACGACGAGCAGACGCGCCTGCTGCGCGGAATCGCCGACATAATCACCAAGTTCGAGACCGAGGGCGTCTGGGGCCCCGCACACCTGGGAAAGACCAACGACAGCCACGTGCTGTCCGAGCGCCACGACGAAGTCCTCAAGATAGTCAACAAGATACACGGCGACCCCTTCGCCGCCTACCTCTCCCTCGTCCAGCTGCTCAAGCAGGAAGTCAAGAAAGCAAACGCAATAACGGGCGAAGACGCGCTCGAAGACGAAAAAACCTTCCTCACCACGCTCAACTTCATGAAGTCCGAAATGGAGGCCGCCGAGCTCATCCTCCGCATGAAGCAGTACCTCGCCCAGCTCGACGAAATGCCCACGGACCGGGGAATGTACCACTCGTTCTTCGAAGTCGCAATCAAGCCCAGCTTCATCGGCTCGCGCATATTCTTCACCGGCACCGAGACGCTCGAGCTCATGGACCAGTACCAGGTAGTCGGCACCGACGTCTACATCTACAAGCACCCCGAAAAGGTCGAGTACCTCTACTACATCAACCCGCCCGAATACTCCCTGCCGCCCGAAAAGTACTTTTTGCTCGAAAAGACCAAGGAAATAGTCGCCACCCACCGGCCCGGGCAGGTAACGTTCCTCGACACCGCGGCCGCGCGCAAATACTTCAGGAAAATCTACATCGCCACCATCTCCGACTTGGCCACCAAGAACAAGATAGACCTCTCAGTCGAGGAAAAGGAGGACCTGGCGACAATAGTGGCAAGATATACAGTAGGATACGGCATCCTCGAAATATTGCTGTCCGACCGGCAATTGACCGACGTCTACATCGACTCGCCGCTTGGGACAAAGCCAATTTACCTCGTGCACTCCAAGTACGGCCAGTGCCAGACCAACATAATCTTCTCCGAGGAAGAGGCGCGGTCGACCGTGAGCAGGTTCCGGGCGCTTTCGGGGCGGCCGTTCGACGAAGCCCACCCCATACTCGATTTCGACCTGCCCGACTTGCAGACCAGAATCGCCGCGATAGGAAAACCCCTTTCGCTCGACGGAATAGCCTTTGCCTTGAGGCTGCACAAGGACACGCCGTGGACGCTCGCCCAGTTTTTGGACCAGAAAATGTTCAACCCCCTGACCGCCGGAATGCTGTCCTATTTCGTGGACGCGCAGGCATCCATGCTCATAGTCGGCTCCAGGGGCGCGGGAAAAACTTCGCTTTTGCAGGCAATGATGCAGGAAATCCCCCAGAACCTCAGGATAATAGTGCAGGAAGACACGCAGGAACTCCCGGTTCCCGCGCTGAAGGGACTGGGCTTCAGCATCCAAAGGCTCAAAACCCGGCCGCCGCTGGGCGCGCAAAGCGAGGCCGAAGTCAGCGCCGAAGACGCGCTTAGGACCGCGCTGAGGTTGGGGGACTCCGTGCTCATAGTGGGAGAAGTCAGGAGCCTCGAGGCGCGGGCGCTTTACGAGGCCATGAGGGTCGGCGCGGTCGGAAACGTCGTCATGGGAACAATACACGGCGAAAGCGCGTACTCCATCTGGGACCGCGTAGTCAACGACCTGGGAGTGCCCACCACGTCGTTCAAGGCCACGGACTTCGCCATAGTCGCCGCGCCAATTAGGTTCAAGGGCAGCCTCCGCAGGAACAGGAGGCTCATCGAAATCACCGAAGTGCTCAAGGAATGGAACGAGGACCCCCTGAGGGAAGGCGGGTTTTTGAACTGGGAAACCTACAGCGCCGAAAAAGACGACCTGGAACTGTTCGAAGACAACCTCAAGGACTCGCAGTGGATCGCCAAGATCAAGAGGATGAGGGGCGTGACTTTCGAAGACCTCTGGGCCGAAGTCAACGCCAGGGGCGAGTCCAAAAAATACCTGGTCGACATCAAGCGCAAGCAGGGCCTGCCCGAACTGCTCGAAGCCCGGCACTCGATAAGGGCGCACACGAAATACCTGCTGTTCGAGGAAATCCAGCGCGAAAAATACGGAAAAGTCGACCACGAACAGCTCCTAAAGGAGTGGAAGCAGTGGATCGACGACTATTTGGTAAAACAGGTCGCGGCCGAAAAGCTCGCAAAGCAATAAGACTATTTCCCGGAAACGAATCCGGTTCTCAGAACGCGACGGCCCTTAAAAGACAGTTCAGGCGAGCCTGCCCGACACCGTGCCCGTCTCGGGAACGTTCTGGCCCGAAGACCGGGAAATGCTGAGCATCGAAAGCTGGAACCTGAAAGTCTGCCCCGCAGGAGCCGTGCACTGGTCTTTGGAGGCCTGCTCAACGTAGCCGGAAACCACGACCTTCGCAGACGGCGCCAGGGAATACCGCGCGCCCTCGACCGGCACCAGGAATCCGCCAGATTCGTCCTTCACCGACTCCACGCGCGCAAGCGAAACCGAACAGCCCGTCCGGGACAGCTTGAAAAACGTGCTGGAAAAGTCCACGGCCAGTTCCTCGGAGGCCTTGTTCTGCAAAACGAATGAAAAGCGCAGGGGCTCGCCGCCGTAAAGCGTCCACGAAACAGGAACCACGGACGAAAAGCCCTTCTGGGCAGGAGTGCCGGCGCCGGTCAGGGCGGAATAGACGAAGGAAATTATCAGCAGCAAGACCGCGGCGACTATTATCACGGAAATTCCGCCCAGCACCAGGACGAACGGAGAAGACTCCCCGCCCGCCGGCCCTACCTGGGGAAAGAAGGACGGAAGCGAAAAACCCGGCTTCGCCGGCTGGGCGGGCTGAGACGCCTGAACCGGCTGGGAAGGCTGAGCCGGTTGAGCGGGCTGGGAAGGCAGCACTGGTTGGGAAAGCTGTGCGGGTTTCTTGCCGAACGAAAAAAGCCCGGCGAACAGCGAAGGCTTTTGGCCGGAAGAAGAAACAGGCATCTGCTGCGGCTGGGCAGAAACCGGCGAAGCGGAAACGGGCTGGGCGGCCAAAGCGGGCTGGGCCGGCTTCTGCGGCTGCTGGGCGGGTTTTTGCGCGGCGGCAGCGGGCTTCGGCAAGATGGGCGCCGCAGGCGAGGACTTGGAGGACTCGAACGCGTCGTCAATCTGCGCCTGGGACCAGCCCACGCTGTAAAGCCGGGAGCGGATTTGGTCGTCGGGAACGCCCTTGGCACGGCTGCGGTCGACGAACTCCACCAGTTTCAAGTCAGCCAATGAAAAACACCACGAAGGCCCAGGAAGAACGGCGCGGGGCAATAATAAGTTTTCCGAAGGCAAACGCCGGCCGCCAAGGGAAAAACCGGCCAAGCCCAGCAGATTTTAAATAGGCAGAAAGCGTTGCAGATTCATATGCCGGAACAATCGCCTTCGCAGCAAAACGCGGCCAAGGAAGCCAAGGCCAGGGAAGCCTCGGCCAAGCGCATGGAAAAAGAGCTGAGGGCCGACGCTGGCCGCAAGCCCGAGTCGCTCTACACGCCCGAAATGTTCTCCCTCACCCGCAAGCCCCAAAAGAAGGCTGAAAAAAAGGAGCCGCTGTTCGCCTCGGTGACAAGGTGGGGCGGCAAGACCTTCCGCGGAATGGGAAAAGGCTCCAAATTCACTTCGGAACAGGAAGAAAGCCTCGCGTTCCTCGACTGGCAGCAGGTCTCGGCCGAAGACTTCTACGCAACGTTCAAGGGCCTGTTCATCTACGGCGCCGGAATAGGCGTCGCGCTCGGCCTCCTGTTCAGCCTGGCAAGCGAGTCGTTCGAAACCGGCGCAGTCGTCGGCCTCTCCGTAATCCTGGCGGGAATAGTGGCCGCCAACCTCTACGTAAGAATGCCGGGCATGGCCGCGGAAAACGAGAAGAAAATGGCCCTGGCATACGTGCCCGAAATAGTCAACTACCTCGTCATGAGCATGAGGCTCACCCCCAACCTCGAAAAGGCGGTGGAGTTTGCGGCAAGCCACGGACGGGGAAAAATCGCCGACGACATGAAACGCATCATCTGGCAAGTGCAAATCGGCGAATACGAAAGCGTCGAAGAGGCCCTCGACGAACTTGCGTACCGGTGGGGCCCGTATTCGGACGACTTCAAGCACGCACTAATGCTCATACGCGCCTCGCTCATCGAAGGCGACCGCGACAAGCGCGAAGTCATGCTGGAACGCGCCAACACCGACGTGCTCGAAGGAAGCAAGGAAAAAATGGACATCTACGCAAGACAGCTCCACCAGCCAACTGTCTACCTGTACTACTTCGGAATCCTCCTGCCGCTCATGATGGCAATCATCCTGCCCATCGGCGGCGCAATCGCCAAGATAGACATAGCAAACCCCGTCACCATGAGCGTGCTGTACATATTCATCCTGCCCGTAGTCGTCTTCGTCTACGGCAACACCATCATCGGCAGCAGGCCCCCGACCTACGTCCCGCCCGACATTCCCGAAGACTTCCCAGGCCTGCCGCCCAGGGGCGTGTGGAGAATCGGCGGCGCGAAAATCCCGTACAAGCCCCTGGCAATCGCCCTCTTCGCAGGGCTCTTCGCAACGGGCTTCTGGCTCGACCAGCAGGCCCTCGCC
>CAYVQS010000093.1:0-4048 GCA_964453195.1 Microcaldota archaeon
TGCAGCACGCAGTCGTGACAATGGGCTGGGCGCCAAGGTGCAAAATGCAGTCGATTTCGTACCGGCTTACCACGTCGAATACCCTGTCGAAGTCCTTCAGGTCGCCGTAGGCGACTGTTGCCGCGGAATCGAGCTTTTCGGTGTAGAAATACGCGCGGGGGTTTTTCGAGCGGGCCAGGGCAATTACGTTGGCGCCTTTTGCCAAAAGCTTCTGCGAAACGTGGCTTCCGACCAGTCCGGTTGCGCCGGTGACAAGCACGTTGCGGCCTTTCCAAGAGTTTTCCATACAGCATCACTTTCTAGTCTTTCCAGACTTTCCACGGCGCCTTTCCGGACGCCCACAGCTCGTCCAGGTCGGTCTTGTCCTTGAGCTTGTCCATGGGCTTCCAGAAGCCGCGGTGCAGGAAAGCGGCGAGTTTTCCCCTCGACGCGAGGTTTTCCAGCGGCTCGCGTTCCCAGAACGTCTCGTCGCCTTTGACGTAGTCGAATACTTCGGGCTCGAGCACGAAAAAGCCGCCGTTTATCCACGCGTTGTCGCCGGGCGGCTTTTCCAAGAAACGCTTGACCGAGTCGCCTTCCAAGTCCAGGGCTCCGAACCTACCCGGCGGCTGGACCGCGGTCACGGTCGCGGCCTTTCCTTTCTTCTTGTGGAACGCGGCCAGGTCCTTGACGTTGACGTCGGCCAGGCCGTCGCCGTAGGTGAGCATGAACGTGCCGTCCACGTATTTTTCGGCGCGCTTGACGCGGCCGCCGGTCATCGTGTCGGCGCCGGTGTCTATGAGCGTGACTTTCCAGTCCTCGCTTTTGGTGTCAAGGACTTCGACCTTGTTGGTCTTGAGGTTGATGGTGACGTCGGACTTGTGTAGAAAGTAGTTGGCGAACCATTCCTTGATGACGTAGCCCTTGTAGCCGAGGCAGACGACGAAGTCGTTGAAGCCGTAGTGGGAATACGTCTTCATTATGTGCCACAGAATCGGCATTCCGCCGATTTCCACCATGGGCTTTGGCCTGACCACGGTCTCTTCGCTGAGCCGAGTGCCCAGGCCGCCTGCGAGAATGACTACTTTCATTTTTCCCACCGCATCAAGTTACTGCACGGCCCCTTTTTATTTGGTGGCAAAATACTCCGCCGTCTTCTCAAGCCCGTCTTCAATCGAAACCTTGGGCGTCCACCCGAAGTACTTTTTCATCTTGGAAATGTCCGGCTTGCGGCGCTTCGGGTCGTCTTTCGGCAGCGGCCTGAAGACAATCTCAACCTTCGGATTCAACAAACGCTTGACCAGTTGCGCAAACTCCAAAATCGAATGCTCCGCCGGGTTGCCGACGTTGAACACTTCCCCCGAAACCGGCATTCCCTTAACCGTCTTAGGCGCCTGCGCCACCAGCAGAATGCCATCCAGCAAGTCGTCTACATAACAGAAAGAACGCGTCTGGCTTCCGTCGCCGTAAACCGTCAGTGGCTCGTTGCGCAGGGCCTGGCCGACAAAATTGCACACCACTCGGCCGTCGTCAGCGCGAAGCCGAGGGCCATAGGTGTTGAAAATGCGGCACAGCCGCACATCAAGCTTTTTCTGGCGGAAATACGCCATTGCCAGGGCCTCGGCGAATCTCTTGCTCTCGTCATAGCAGGAACGGACTCCGACGGAATTGACGTTTCCCCAATAAGACTCGACCTGAGGATGCACCAGCGGGTCGCCGTAAACCTCGGAAGTCGACGCGTGGACGTAAGTTGCCTTGCTCTTCAAAGCCAGGTCCAGCAAGTTTTTAGTGCCCACGGCGCCTACGAGGAGGGTCTCGATTGACAGCTTCTGGTAATCTATTGGCGAAGCAGGAGACGCGAAGTTGAAAACAAGGGAGAATTTGCCTGCGGCCGCTGCCTTGGGCAGCGGTTTGACCACGTCGGCTTTGAAGAACCGGAAATTCTTGTTGCCCTTCAAGTGGGCGATGTTCTTCATCCGGCCGGTGGACAGATTGTCTACGCACACGACGGCGAAGCCGCGGGAGAGTAACCGGTCGCACAGGTGCGAGCCGAGGAATCCGGCGCCGCCGGCGACTAATGCTCTTTTTGCCATTTGAATCCAGTTGGTAAGCCGTTGAATGGTTTTATTGGTTTTGCTTTTTCACAGGGGAATTCTCTTGAATTCCCTGACTTTGTCGAAGTGCACGTCATCGGAAACTATGGTGAAAACGTCGTTTTCCTTCATTGCCGCGGCGTGGAACGCGTCGCGGGGCTGCAAGCCGTATTTTTCCATGAAAAACAGCGCAGTCATCGGCGCCGACGGGCTCACTTCCAAAATTTCAAGGTTCGGAAGGTCGTAAAGGCTTTCCAAAGAGCGCCGGATCAAATGGGCTTTGCCGTTTTTGGCCAAAACCCACATCAGTTCGTCAAAAACAAGCGCCGAAATGCAGGCTTGTTGCCCCCGTGCTATTTTGTCCAACAACTCGCGCGCTGCGTCTCCCTTTTCGCTAGTGTCAAGATACGCGTTGGCAAGAACGTTGGAGTCCAGGAAAATCATTCAAAAAACCCGTCTTCGTACAGTGCGTCGCCATAAATGATTTTGCCTTTTACATTGGCTTCCTTGGCAAGCTTGCGTATGCGGTCGACCACGTTCGGATCCTTAACAATCAGTCCGATGCGGTTGTCATCGACTTCCATGTGCACGGAAGAGCCCGGCTTGATGCCGAATTTCTTGCGCACAACAGCAGGAATCACGAACTCGCCCTTTTTGCCGATTTTGACGTCCAAAAACATTCCCAATCACCAATTTCCGAATCAATGTCGGAAAACTTCCGAAATAATGTCGGAAAACTGGTTATTATTGGTTTCTGTTCGCCTGGCAAACCAAGGACTAGCTTAGTGAATTTAAGCGTCTTTAGGGCGGGTTTCCGCTGAAAATCAGGGCTTGAGCTCTTTGAGGTACTGACGCACGTCTTTTCCGATGTCCGGCCGCTCGAGCGCGAATTCTACGAAGGCCTTGAAGTACTGCATCCGCTTTCCGATGTCGTACCTCTTCTCGGTGATTTTGTAAGCGTAAACGTCCTCTTTCTTGCGAAGTGCATCTATGCCGTCTGTTAATTGAATCTCGCCGCCTTTTCCGGGCTTGGTCCCTTTCAAGGCATCGAATATGCCTGGAGTCAGCAAATAGCGGCCGAAAATCGCCAAATTCGACGGCGCGTCCTCTATTCTCGGCTTTTCCACCATCTTGGAAATCTTCAACACTCCGTCCTCGACCGGAGTGCCGGCGACTATGCCGTATTGCGGCACCATTTCCTTGGGCACTTCTTCGACCGCGACGATGGACTTGCCGTACTTGCCGTACAGGTCGACGAGGGGCTTGGTGCACGAATTCGCCTTGACTATGGTGTCGCCGAGCATGACGACGAACGGCTCGTCCCCGACGTGCTTTTCGGCACATAACACGGCGTGCCCCAGGCCAAGCGCGTCCTTCTGCCGGATGTAGTGGATGTCGGCCATGGAGTGCAGCTTTTCCAGCTGTTCCAGCGCATCGAAGTCCTCCTTTCCCTTCAGCAGCTGTTCGAGCTCGACGTTGCGGTCAAAGTGGTCTTCTATTGCGCGCTTGCCCCGGCCCGTGACTATGAGTATGTCGTCGATTCCGGCGTTCACGGCCTCTTCGACCACGAACTGGATGACGGGCTTGTCGACGATGGGCAGCATTTCCTTGGGCTGGGCCTTGGTAATGGGCAAGAACCGGGTTCCAAACCCGGCGGCCGGAATCACCGCCTTCCTGACTCTTTTTGGCATAAGACTAGTCTTACTCCTTTAGGCCTTTAATCTTTGTTGTCTTCTTCGTACATCGGCAGGTCCTCGTTGACTTCGACGACTTCCCGGTCTTCCTGCTCTTTCTTCTCGGCTTTTCTAACAGCCAACTTCCTCCACCTCCGCGAAATTTGGATTGCCTTTTTTCTCCCTTTGGGGTAAGGGAAAGAAACGTAACCTACCAGCAAATGCCTTCGTAGCACTTGGCGCGTGCGCGCGCGTCCTTCGGCAGCACGTTCTTGCCGTCGATTACCGGCTTCGAGCCAAAGT
>CAYVQS010000093.1:4058-4786 GCA_964453195.1 Microcaldota archaeon
GGAACTCCTTCCAGTCCGTGACCAGCAGGACGCCGTCGGCATTGTCCACCGCGGCCTGCGCCGAAGCCGCGATTTTCAGGCCCGGCAGCGGCTTCTTGATGGTCTCTTTGGCCTCGGGGTCGTAGCCAACCACGGCCGCGCCCTTCTTCTCCAGCTCTTTGACAATGGGAATGGCCGGCGAGTCTCTCACGTCGTCCGTGCCTTCCTTGAACGCCAGGCCCAAAACGGCAATTTTCCTTCCCTTTAACTCTCCGAGCCGCTTTTCCAGCAGTTCCACCATCTTCAGCGGCTGGCGCTTGTTGACTGCAAGCGTGGTCTTTAGCAGCGCCATTTCCTCGCCCGCCTCGCTTCCCTTGTTGAGGATTGCGGAAACGTCCTTGCCGAAGCACGAGCCTCCGAAGCCGCAGCCCGACTGCAAAAACTTGGGCCCGATGCGCGAGTCCAGGCCCATTCCCTTGGCGACTTCGTTGGTGTCGATTCCCAGCTTCTTGCACAGATTGCCCATTTCGTTGATGAAGCTGATTTTCGTAGCGAGAAAAGAGTTGGAGGCGTACTTTATCATCTCGGCAGTCTTCAAGTCGGTCTCCAGGACGGGGCACGAATAAGACTTGTAAAGCGACCTGACTAGGGCACGCGACTTTTCGTCCACGCCGCCGATGACTATCCTGTCCGGGGCGAAGACGTCCTCTATCGCCTTGCCTTCCCTCAAAAACTCTGGCGCCATTGCC
>CAYVQS010000094.1:0-330 GCA_964453195.1 Microcaldota archaeon
CTCATCTTGCGGAGCGGGCCATTCTCTCGGTGTTGTTCTTGGTCTTTACCGAGTACGAGGTCTGGTCGTTGTTGGCTGCCAGCACTATTTCGTTGGCGAGGGCCTGGCCGAGAGTTATCTTGTTATCGAACGAGCCCATGATGGCGGCCAGCGTGATGTTGCGCAGGGCCATGTCGAGGCGGCGCTGTGCGCCCACGTCGACTGCGACCTGGTAGGAGATTCCTCCGAACCTGACTCTCGTCGTGTCTTCGCGGGGCGCGGCGTTTTCCAGCGCGCGGACGAGGACCTGCAGCGGGTTGGCGTTTGCGCGCTTCTCCACTTCCTCGAAGG
>CAYVQS010000094.1:340-1736 GCA_964453195.1 Microcaldota archaeon
GCTCCTTGCCCTGGAGCTTGCCGTGGGTGCGGATGACGCGGCCCGACAGCTTCTCCCCGGTGCCTCCCCTCATGAGCTTGTTGGCGAGGCGCTCGACGACGTTCACCTTCTTCTTGGCGAACTGCTTGTTGGCGTGCCTTGCGAACGAGTGGGGGAGCTCGAGGGGCTTGAGCGAGACGTACTGCGCCAAGCTGGGGTCGCGGATCTCGACGTCGTAGCCGTACTTCCCGAACAGCTTGATGTCGCTGAAGTCGGATGCCGGCTTTTCTTCTGCCTGTTGCTTTTCGTCAGTCATTGAAAATCACCTTTACCTCTTGGGCTTCTCCTTCTTGCCCTTGCGCAGCTGTTCGAGCGAAACGCCGTTGACTGCGACTACCTTGTAGCGGACGCCGGGAATCGAGCCCATCTGGCCGCGCTGCGACCCACCCAATCCTTCGATTGTGACCTCGTCGTGCTCGTCGATCTTGGTGATGGCCTTGTCGCGGGGGACGTGGGCCGAGACCTTCTTCCCGTTCTTGATGAGCTGGACGCGCACGCACTTGATGATTCCCGAGTGCGGCTGCTTCTGCTCCTTGCCCTCCTTCTTGATGACTATTCCCTTGGCGCAGGGCGCGCCCTCGAGGGGGTCGTATTTTTCCTTGAGGCCCAGGGCCTTGCGCTTCCACCACTTGTCCTGCCAGCGGCGGCGCTTGGCGTTTTTCCTCAAAGTCCTACCAGCGAAAATTCCTCTTGCCATTTCAATCCATCTCCATAAGTTCAATTTTCAAGCGTAAATTTTCTCACAATATCTTGACGTCGTCCACGCCGAAATAGCGCTTGGCCAGGAACCTGGCCTTGCGGATCTTGGCGCCGGCCTTGCCGATTGCAAGGCCCTTGTTCTTTGCGTCGACCGCGACCTGCACGGTCTTGCGGCCGCCGGACTCGACGAGCTCCACGGACTTGACTTCGACCGGGTAGAACAAATTCTTGAGGAACTGCGCGACGTCGTCCGAGTACTCGAAGACGTCGACCTGCTTGCCGCCGAAGCGCGCGCGCAGCTTGACGATGTTGGCCCCGCCCTTGCCGATTGCGCGGCCCAGGTCGCCCTGCTGGACGACGAAGACAATGGAGTCCTCGGTGAGCACGACGTCGTTGGCGCGGGCGCCGGTCTGGCGCTCGAGCAGGGCAATCATCTGCAGCTCGTCGTTGGAAAGCGTAGGCATTTTTTCACTTTTTGGATTATTTCCTTACCGCGTCGAGGATGTCCGAGTTGCCGGCCTCGAGCACGGTGATGGCGCAGACCGGGAACGGCTTTCCGCACACGGTCCCAAGCTCCATGCTGGTGCCGCCAAACTCGATGACGGGAATCGCCGCTATCTTGCAGTAGTGCTCCAGGTCCTGCTTGGACTCGGCGGGG
>CAYVQS010000094.1:1746-4721 GCA_964453195.1 Microcaldota archaeon
CCCGGTTCGTGCCCAGGAGTACCTTGCCGGTGTCGGCAACCATGCGAATAGATTTTTGCAAGTCCATGTTTCAACAACTCCTACAAAGTGCAAACGCCAAAATAGCCGCGAGGACCGGGAGAACGAGGCCGGAACGTGCACGTTGGTGCCGCCGGATTATTTTTATCTTTGCGATAAAAATGGTTCTCTAGCCCTAAACGGCTAACTCCCCATCGTACTATAATGAGTCGTAGCTATTACGATGCAAAAACTTGTTTTTAAAGGTTTCTGGGCGAATAGAAACAAACAATCCTTCTTAAAAAAAAAAGGGTTAAAAACCGGCCGGGCGTCTGATATGCATGGCGCACGAACGGAAGCTCATCGACCTGCTGAACAAGGCCGCTTTCACCGAGGAACTCAAGGCCCACGACCAGTACGCACAGCAGGCGGAGAGGATTCCTGACGAGAAGCTGCGGGCGGCGCTGCTTGGCATTGCCGACACCGAGCTGAGGCACGCGGAAATGGTTTCGGAGTGCGTGGAAATCCTGCTGGAAAACCTGAGGAAAAAAGGCGAAATGTTTTGACTGCCGAACCGATGGGAAAACTGGAGCTTGTCGCCGGAATGAAGGCAGACCTTGCGATAGAGCTCGAGGTAATCGCGATTTACGAGAACGCGCTGACGCTCGCCGAAGACGAGCAAGTCAAGGCGAAAATCAAGGACCTGCTGTGGCAAAGCTACGAGCACGCCGACTTTTTCAGAAAACAAATCGCGCTGCGCGAATGACTCCCTGGTTTTAATACCGACGGGCGCATAGCGGTTAATGGAGGGGCAACAGATGGCTTCGTTCCGCTGTTCGGTGTGCAACTATGTCTACGACGAGCAACGCGAGGGAAAAAAGTTCGGGGAACTCGGCGAGGAGTGGCGTTGCCCGGTGTGCAATGCTGCGAAAAGCGCGTTCGTCCAACTGGCGGAAAAGCCAGCCGCGGCAACTGCGCCGGGAACCACGGTTTCCGACGTGCTCGTTGCCCAGCTTTCGGAATGGGGAATCAACCTGGTTTTCGGGATTCCTGGGACTTCTGCGCTTGGAATAGTCGACGCCATCCGGAAGAATCCGCAGGTGCGGTTCGTCCAAGTGAGGCACGAACAGGTCGCGGCGTTCGCGGCCGCGGCGTACGGCAAGCTGACCGGAAGCCCGGCGGCGTGCCTGACTGTAGCGGGGCCTGGGGCCACCAACCTGGCGACCGGCCTGTATGACGCCAAGCTCGACCGCGCGCCCGTGATTGCGATTACGGGACTGGTCAAACGGCAGCTGATGGGGCCGGGCTCGTTCCAGGAAATCGATCAGCACGCGTTTTTCGAGCCAATCTGCGTGTTCAACAAGGTGCTGATGAGCGAGGACCAGACCGTTACGCTTGCGACGCTTGCGGTCAAGCACGCGCTGACCGAACGAGGAGTCTCGCACATCGCGGTCCCGAACGACGTGCAGAAACTTCCGTGCTCTTCCAACATCCTGCCGTTCGACGGAAGAATGGCCAACCGGGCAGTCGTTCCGCCCGGATACCTGGTGAAAAAGGCGGCGACGGAGATTGACGCCGCGCAGCGGCCGGTGATAATCGCCGGCGCAGGGGCGCTGGGCCAGGGCGAGAAAGTGCTGGAACTGGCGAGGAAGATTTCGGCGCCGGTTGTTTCGACGTTCAAGGGAAAAGGGGTTGTTGACGAGGACGACCCGCATTACGTGGGAAGCCACGGCGGAATCGGCTCTACGGCCGCGGCGAAACTGGTCGGCGAATCGGACTTGCTCATAGTAGTCGGCGCGTCGTTTTCCGACATGACTCAGGTGCCCCAGGAAAAGACGGTGCAAATCGACCTGGACCCGATGGCAATCGGAAAGGACAGGCCCGTCACGGGGCTGTGGGGCAACGCGTCCGAAGCCCTGCCCGCGCTTTTGCGGGAAGTTGCGCCGAAAAACAACGAGGCCTACCTTACCGAGGCCATGGTGTTGAAGAAGGAGTGGCTGGACCTGCTGGAAAAGGAGGCGGACTCTTCCAGGGCGCCGCTGAGGCCGCAGTACATAATCAAGGTGCTTAACGAGAAGATTGCGGCGGATGCCGTGATTTCGCTTGACATAGGCGAGAACGGGTGGTGGTTCGGCCGCAACTTCTGGATGAAGAAGTCGCAGAAAATGGTGATGTCCGGCTACCTGGCGTCGATGGGAACGGGCCTGCCGGGCGCGATTGCCGCGCAGCTTGCCTATCCCGGCCGGCAGGTAGTGTGCATTACCGGCGACGGCGGGTTTTCCATGGTGATGGCGGATTTTCTCACGGCAGTGAAGTACAAGCTGCCAATCAAGGTTTTCCTGTTCAACAACAGGCAGCTTGCAATGATCCAGCAGGAGCAGAAAATCGAGAACTACCCGAACTGGCAGACGGAGCTGTACAACTGCGACTTCGCGAAATACGCGCAGGACTGCGGCGCCAGGGGAATAAGCGTCAAGGACCCCAAAGAGCTTCCGGCGGCGATAGACGCCGCGCTCAAGGCCGACGGCCCCGTCCTAGTCGACATCGACACGGACCCAAGAAGGTTCGCCTAGTTTTTTGATGAACCTTTTTGGGTAAAAAGGTTCGTGGACATTGACACGGACTCACGAAGGTTCGTCTAGTTTTTCCCGAAAACCCGGCCTTAGACCGAAAACCCGGCCTTAGAACGAGAGCAGGCGCTCGATCTTCAATCCGCCTCCGGTTACCGAGCCGATGCCAAGCATGTTGCCTTGGGAGTCGAGGAACTTGACGAATTCCCCTTCGGAGAATTTTTCCTTCGGCCCGACTTCGTTCAGGGACGGCGCAAGGCCGTTTTTTAGCTTGGAAACCAGCGGGGCAGAAAGTTCGACGGGCTTGAGCGCAAGCGCCCGTTCGATTGGCATTACCGCCTTGCGAAGCCGTGACTCGTCCTTCTTTTCCGTCGCGAGCCAGTAATAGTCCGCAAGGTCCTGCAGCGT
>CAYVQS010000095.1:0-4676 GCA_964453195.1 Microcaldota archaeon
CTCAATCAGGAGCAAGAAAATGGGCCCGCTCGTGACCTTGGGCGACTTCATGGCGTGCTTTCCCTACAATGACTCAATCACGCGGTTTGCAATTACTGGCGGACAATTGAAGCACATCTTCAACCACATCCTGCGCCCCGAGAACCGCAACGGCGAGGGAGAGTTCTACCAGGTCAATTCCGGCATAAAGGCCGTTTACTCGGACAAAAAAGGCGGCTTGGAAAGCCTGTCGATTAACGGAAAGCCCGTTGCCGAAGGCCAGGAGTATGCCATTTGCTTGCAGCAGTACCATTTTTTGAATTCAAAGGGCTATTTGGATTTGTCGAAGGACGAGCTGATGGCCAGCGGCAAGACCAAGACTGTTTCGACGTCGGCGCGGGACGTGCTGGAAGAGTTTTTGAGGAACAACCAGAACGTGGACCGGAAAATAGAGGGCCGGCTGGTTTACGGCTAGTCTAGTTCCATTACGCGCTTCGCATCCGCCCTTCCAGCGCAGCAAATCACCGGATATAACCCGCCCTTGGGTTTAAGAAGCCAAATCTTCTCCTTATTTTTACCATGCCTGGCGCCTCCAATCCAGAGCGCCGCGCATAGCCCTCCAGGTTTTCTAAATGGGATTCACCCTCGTCTCAGACTTCAAGCCAACCGGCGACCAGCCCCAGGCAATCAGGAGGCTGGTTGACGGCGTCAAGAAAGGCGGCATGCAGACCCTCCTGGGCGTAACCGGCTCCGGAAAAACGTTCACTATCGCCAACGTAGTTGCCAAGACGGGAAAGTCGGCGCTCGTGATTTCCCACAACAAGACGCTCGCGGCCCAGCTTTACGAGGAGTTCAAGCAATTCTTCCCCAAAGACCAGGTCGGCTACTTCGTCTCCTACTACGACTATTACCAGCCCGAAAGCTACATTCCCCAGACCGACACCTACATCGAAAAGGACGCCACCGTCAACGAGAAGATAGAGCAGCTGCGCCTCGCGGCCACAAGCGGCCTCTTGTCCGGCAAGCCGTCCATCATCGTCGCGACCGTTTCCTGCATCTACGGCATCGGCTCGCCCCAAGACGCGCTCGAAGTCGCGTTTCGGGCCAACAAGGCAATGGCAATAAAGCGCCAGGAATTGCTTGCACGGCTCATCTATCTGCAGTATGAGAGGAATGACGCGGCGCTGACGCCGGGAACGTTCCGGGCGCGCGGCGAAACAATAGACATTTTGCCGCCGTGGTCGCAGAACGTCATCAGAATAGTGCTGGAAAACGGGAAAATCGGGAAAATCACGATGTACGACCGCGTTTCCGGCAAAGGGTCCTTGGAAATGGATTCCGTCTTCTTGCTTCCGGCAAGGCATTTTGTCATTCCCGAGAGGAAAAAGCGCACGGCAATCGACTCAATCAAGGCCGAGCTCGAGGCCGTGCTGCCGGGAATGGGGGAAATGGAGGCCCGCCGGCTTGAAACCAGGACCAATTACGACTTGGAAATGCTGGAAGAGACGGGAACGTGCAACGGAGTGGAAAACTATTCGCGCCACTTCGACCAGAGAAAGCCAGGAACGCCGCCGTCCTGCATGCTGGACTACCTGCCCGAAGACTTTCTCCTCGTCATCGACGAGTCGCACGTCACGATTCCCCAGATCGGTGCAATGCAGAAAGGCGACTATTCCAGGAAGACGTCATTAATCGACTATGGATTCCGGCTGCCAAGCGCGTACGACAACCGGCCCCTCAAGTTCGACGAGTTCGAAAAATATTTGAAAAACGTCATTTTCGTCTCGGCGACGCCAAGCGAATACGAGAAGAACCATTCGTTCCAGGTCGTCGAACAACTGGTCAGGCCGACCGGCGTAATCGACCCGCAGGTAATCGTCAAGCCCATCATCGGCCAGGGCGACGACCTTGTGAAAGAGGCCAAGGCCACGATTGCCAACGGGCACCGCGTGCTGGTGACTACGCTGACCAAGCGCCTGGCAGAAGACTTGGCCGAATACTTGAACGAAAACGGCGTCAAGGCACGGTACCTTCACTCGGAAATCGAAAACTTGGAAAGAATCGAAGTCCTCAAACGGCTTCGCTTGGGCGAGTATGATTGCCTAGTAGGCATCAACCTGCTCCGCGAAGGACTGGATTTGCCCGAAGTCGGACTGGTGGCAATAATGGACGCCGACAAGGAAGGATTTTTGCGATCGGCGACAAGTCTTATCCAGACCATGGGTCGCGCCGCACGCAACATAGATGGAAGGGTAATCTGCTACGCCGAAAAAATGACCGGCGCTTTGTCAAGCGCGATTAGCGAAGCTAATCGCAGGCGCGACTACCAGCTTGCGTTCAACAAGGAGCACAACATCACGCCCAAGAGCATCGTCAAGAAAGTCGCCGAGCTTGAGGAAAAGCAGGCCAAGGCAAAGCACTTGTCCAAGACGCAACTGGAGCGCCAGATGATTGAGCTTGATTCCCAGATGAAGCGCGCGGCCGAAGAGCTGGACTTCGAACAAGCCATAAGCTTGCGCGACCAGCTGGCGCAAATCAGGAAATTCGCCGGCGACGCGGTGAAAATCCCCGCAAGGAAAACCGGCAAATGACCCCGGAATACTGAAAAAACCAAAGGGACCCGTTTTGCCTGGGAAACGCGTTGAAATTCCAGAAAAAAGCGAAACCCCAGAGTTGCATTTGAAAATAGGCTGATAAAAAATGGAATCCGACAAAATCATCGTGCGCGGCGCGCGCGAGCACAATTTGAAGAACATCGACGTCGAGCTCCCGCGAAACTCGCTTGTGGTCCTGACCGGCGTGTCGGGAAGCGGAAAGTCCACGCTCGCGTTCGACACTATTTACGCCGAGGGCCAGCGCCGGTACGTCGAGTCCCTGTCCGCCTACGCCCGGCAGTTTCTGGGCCTGATGAACAAGCCCGACGTCGACTCCATCGAGGGCCTCTCGCCCGCAATTTCCATAGAGCAAAAGGCGGTCTCCAACAATCCCCGCTCCACCGTCGGCACGATTACCGAAGTCTACGACTATTTGAGGCTGCTTTACGCGCGCGTGGGCACTGCCTACTGCCCCAAGTGCGGCAAGAAAATCGAAGGCACCACCGCCGAGGCAATCGTCGAAATGGCGCTGCGCCAGCCATTCAAGGAATTGGCAGTCCTGGCGCCCGTGGTCCGCGGAAAAAAGGGCACTTACGAGGCGCTGCTCGAAAAGTTCAGGCAGGACGGGTTTTCCTTCGCCAAAGTCGACGGAAAATTCCTCGAGCTCGACGAGGAGAGCATTTCGGCGCTGAAATTGGCAAAGTACGAAAAGCACGACATCGACATCGCGGTCGACCGCATTTCCTCCGAAGAGGCGGACCGGACCAGGCTCCAGGACGCCGTGGAAACCGCGCTTAAAATTTCCGACGGCGCGCTAGTCAAAATAGTCGCCGACAGGAAGGAGACGCTCTTTTCGCGCAACAACGCCTGCCCGACCTGCGGCATCTGCATCGAGGAAATCCAGCCGCGCCTGTTCTCGTTCAATTCGCCCTACGGCGCCTGCCCGGAATGCCACGGCCTCGGGCTCAAGCTCGAGTTCGACCCCGACCTCATCGTGCCCGACAAGTCCAAGAGCATCCTCGACGGCGCAATCGTGCCTTGGAACATGAACTTCAAGTCGTACCGGCTGCAGCAGCTCCAGGCCGTCGGAAAGCACTTCGGATTCGACCTGTACACGCCTTTCGAGGACTTGAAGAAAGAGCACCAGAAGCTCCTGTTCTTCGGCTCCGAAGACAAAATCAAGTTCGACTACCGCGCCCAGAGCACCAATTCAAGGTGGACCCACGAATCCGGCTTCGAAGGCGTAATCCCACAACTAGAGCGCCTGTTCGCCCAGACGGGCTCAGAGTGGCGGCGCGAAGACATGGCCAAGTTCATGCGCCAGCGCCAATGCCCCAAGTGCCTGGGAAAGAGGCTCAACCCCGAGGCATTGTCGGTGAAAATAGGCGAAAAAAACATCATCGAAGCAACCGACCTGTCCATTGCGGAATCCTTGGAATTCTTCAATTCCCTCGACCTTTCGGAAAAGCAGAAAGTCATTGCCAAGCAGGTGCTCAAGGAAATAATTTCTCGCCTCTTGTTCCTGCACAACGTCGGCTTGACCTACCTGACGCTTTCGCGGCCCGCAGGCACCCTTTCGGGCGGAGAGGCGCAGAGAATCCGCCTTGCAACTCAAATCGGCTCGCAATTGACGGGAGTGCTTTACGTCCTGGACGAGCCCAGCATCGGACTGCACCAAAAGGACAACAACAAGCTCCTCGACACTTTGAAGCACCTGCGCGACTTGGGCAACACGGTCTTGGTCGTCGAACACGACGAGGACACGATAAGGGCGGCGGACTATGTTTTGGACCTTGGGCCCGGCGCAGGCGTGCACGGCGGCAAAGTCGTGGCAGCAGGCACGCCCAAGCAGGTCGAAGAGTCGAAGGAGTCTGTTACCGGCGCCTATTTGCGGCGCGAGAAAAAAATCAGCGTGCCGACAAGGCGGCGCGACTTTTTCCACAAGATTACAGTCAAAGGCGCGAAAGAGAACAATTTGCAGAACATCGACGTGGAATTCCCCCTGGGCGTGATGACGTGCGTGACCGGCGTCTCGGGCTCGGGAAAAAGTTCCTTGGTCATGGACGTGCTCTACAAGGCGCTTGCGCGCCGTTACTACGGCTC
>CAYVQS010000096.1:0-4661 GCA_964453195.1 Microcaldota archaeon
ATATTCCACCCCTCCGTGATTGCAAAAGTGGGAACTACCATCCCCTTAAGTCTTAGGAATTTTTCGGCAATCAGGTCCGCCGTCTTTTCCGCGTGTTTTTCGTCTTCGGTCAGGACTACTGGCAATCCGCGCCTTTCCGCATCCGCCAAAAATGAGTTTATTGCCTTCAAGTAGGGTTCGTGGGCGCGTGCATCTGCGGGAACGCCGCAAAAAACACTTTCAGGGCCGGAGTAGTTCAACAGGTGTTTCAAGCCATAAGGATGGACGCCGATTAGCACGGTGCCGTTGTTTTGCCGCACGGCATCTTCAAACGCGGTTTTTTGCGCCTTGCTTGCGGCTGCGAAGCCCAGCGGTGGCCTTGCCATTTCAGCCCACGTATTTTTCGGCCAGCAATTCGACCACGCGCCTGAAGATCGAGGGCGTGCGCAGGGGGTCGTAGCTGAAGTAGTACGCGTAGTTGGCGCCCGTGCTCATCTGGATTATGGCATAGGGCGCGGGCTGCGTGAGCTTCGTCGGGTCCGTCCTGAAATAGGCCGAGGGATAGCCGGCGTTGGCCGGCGTGACCTTGACTCCTTCGACGTTGGAAATGTTGAAGTTCTTCATTCCCGCCAGGGCAGGGTCGTCGCTTTTTATGTCGAAGTAAGAGAACGCAATTTCGTAGGTGCCGATGGCTTCGGGGTCGCGGCCCGGCACGTCCATCTTGGCGGGAATGGCCTCGGCGAGCTTGTAGTCCCATCCGAACACCGCGGGGTCGTCGTTGGCGGCCGTGCAGGCCGTCTTGATGGCAATCAGGCCCGAGTTGCCCGTGATTATGCGCTCGCGCACCGCGGTCCTCTGCACCGCGTCGCACACTTTCCCCTTGGCGTCGTCCTTGAGGACTATGACTGCGCATCCGGAAAAGTCGCCGGGCCCGGACGCCGAGTCGAGCCATACTGGCGCAAGTCCGATGGTGTTGTTCTGGCCGAGGCGGAACACCGTAAGGTTGTCGGCAATGACTGCCTCGTAATCGGTGCCGTTGGCGGCGCGGTCGCCGTAGAAGCAGATTTTCAGCGAGTCGGGAAGCGCGGCGATTGTGGCGTTGGTCTCGTTGGCGGTATGGTTTTGGCCGGCTGAAATGGCCGGGAGGGTGACGTTCACTCCTTCGGGCAGCGAGGCGTTGACCTTGACCGACGACTCGAACTGGAGGCAGCCGAATAGGAGGAGCGATATTGCCGCGAGCGCGAAAAGTTTACCGCCAGACATTGAAAACCACCTTGGGATGAAAAGTTACTGGATTCCGTGGTTTTTAAGAACTAGGTTGGGCGCTAATGGACGTCGCAGGCCGTGGCGCAGTCCGAAGTTGCCTTTGCCGCTGTGGATGCGACTGCAATGCAGTAGCGGGGCTCGTGGTCGGCGTTGGCGCAGACGACGAAGTATGCATCTATGTTGCTATAGATTTTTAGGGATGTGAATCCTTGGCTGTAATTGCCAATTCCCGTTATTGGTCTTCCAGCGCCACATATCTGATTGTCGCCGCATACGAACGTTATGTCGCTGGCCTGCAGTCCAGTGTCGCCGACTATTGCGGGGCGGTTGATGATAATACCTTTTGTGAATGACGCTGCTTGTGGTAGAGAGTATCCGTGGCCTTCAGTTCTGGCCTGTTTTAACTCGTTTTTTATTAACTCTTGAAAAGTATTATCGCGGGTTAACGGGGGCATGATGTACATTAGCAAATTACCTAGCAAGAGGAGGATTATGAATGTGGCCACTAAACCCGTTTCTGCGCCGGTAAGGAATTCCTTCGGCGCGTCTTCTTTTTCTTCTATTTTTTTGGGTTCTTTATTTTCCATTTGAAACATCATATGCTTGTTAGTATGAGTCCTAACAGAAAGAATAGGATGATTGCGCAGATGGCTCCAAAAAACAGTCCTGCGATAAACATGGGGCTTTTCCAGTTCATACGTTTGCCAAGCGTTCGAGGTTTAAAATTGTTGGGGGCTGGTTCAGGTTAGAACTAGGACTTTGATATAAAAAGAAATTGAAAAAAGAAAAAAGTTGGGAGGGCGATTCAGGCCTTGGATGCGTATTTTTCGGTCCACTTGAGCTTGGTGGGCTTGCGTTTCAGGGCCGCGTTTCTCTCGCATTTGCGCGAGCAGTAGCGGTTGGCCACGCCTTGCTTGGAGAAGACCGTGTATCCGGAGCCGTCTTCGTATTTTTTTCCGCAGTAGGAGCACGTGGGCATTTTTTTCACCGTTTGGCCTTGATGGGCTTGGCTTCGCGCTCGGTTTCGAGTACGACGAGTATGTCGCCACGCCTGACGGGGCCCTTGACGTTGCGGCGGATTACGCGGCCCTGGTCGCGGCCCGCGAGGACCTTGACCATGACCTGGTAGATTTCGCCGAAGACGCCGCTCTTGCCGATGACTTCCACGATTTCAACCGGGATTCCCTCGGTCATTATCGGGGCGGCTTCCTTCTTCTCGGTCTTGAGCTGGGCCTGCGCCTCTTCTTCCTGCGCCTTTTTGGAGACTATTTTTTTCTTTCCACCCATTGAAAATCATCTCATTTCTTCTTGGCGGCTTTCGCGGGCTTGGCTTCCGCCTCTCCGCTTGCGGCCTTGGCTTCCGACTTGGGCAGCTTGGAAATCACTTCCTTCAAGTCCGCCTCTGCTGCTCCGGGGTTGGTTACCGCGATTGCGGCAGTTCCGACTCCCAGGCCTGCGGCCTTTCCAAGGTCCGCCTTCGCGTTGACGTAAGCGTAGGGGATTTTGTGCTCCTCGCAGATTGCGGGGAGGTGCATGACGATTTCTTCGGGGTCGACGTCGCCCGCGATTACCACGAGCTTGGCTTCGCCGCGCTCGATGGCCTTGGTCGTCTCGTTGGTTCCCTTGCGCACGCCGTTGGAATTCTTGGCGGCCTCGATTACCACGAGGGCCTTTGCCTGGACGTCGCCGGGAGTCTCGAATTTCACGTATGCTTTTGCCATTTTTACTCCACCTCTAAGGTTTCATTGAAGGAACGCGCCCCGCAGGCGGCGCAATGGCCGCCTTTGGAAGTTTTGCTCCTTTCAGCTTTCCACGGACCAAAATTGCGTTGCAATTCCGGACCGGATCACAAAGCTAGTTTTTGAATACAAGAACTAGCGGACAATACTATGCCGTGTCGAATTTAAAAGAGTTTCATTTTCCGCGCCAGCTTCTTTCCAGCGCAACTTCCCGTTTTTGTCCTCAGGCCTTTGCAAGCTCCTTCCCCCGGTCGCGCGCAGCGGCAAGCGCGGTTTCAACCGCTTGTGAAAATCCGCTTTTCCCGAACTCCTTCAAGGCCGCCTCGGTAGTTCCTCCCGGTGACGCCACTTTCTTCACTAGTTCCTCGGCCGAAATTCCCTCTTTTTCCAGAAGAGTGCCGGTGCCAACCAGGGTCTGCAGCGCCAGTTCTCCTGCCAGCTTTTCGTCCAAGCCCAGTTTTCCGCCAGCCTTGGCCATTTCCGCGGCCAAAAGCGCGAAATACGCGGGCCCGCATCCGCTGACGGCAGTGACCACGTCCATCTGGCTTTCCCCGACTTTCCAAGACTTGCCGATTGCTCCAAGCAGTTTTTTGGCAACGTCCTCGTCTTTTCCCGAACAATTGGCGTTCGGGCAGTAGCAGCTCGCGCCTTTTCCGACGGTTGCCGGCAGGTTGGGCATTATCCGCACTATTTTCGCGCCCGCGCCCAGGCTTTCCTCGAAGAACGAGAGCGGCATGCCGGCGGCAATCGAGAGAAACAGCGGCCGCCTCTTTTCAGCGGCGCCGGCAATCTCTCCAAGCAGTTGCCTCATGTCCTGGGGCTTGACCGCAAGCAAAACAGCATCCGATTTTTCGACTACTTGGGCCGCGCTTTCCGCCCATTCTGTTCCAGCGCCGTTCAAATTATTCTTCGCACCGGGGTTCTTGTCGAAGCACGCTATATTTCCCGCGCTATTTTCCAGCACTCCGCGAGCAATCGCCGAGCCCATTTTTCCGACGCCGATTATTCCCAGAATCATTTTCTCACCTGCCCGTTGCCGACAATCTCGTACTTGTAGCTGCACAGCTCCGCCAAGCCCATCGGCCCCCGCGCGTGGAGTTTCTGCGTGCTGATTCCAATTTCGGCGCCGAAGCCGAACTGCCCCCCGTCGGTGAACCTAGTCGATGCGTTCCAGTAGACCGCGGCCGCGTCAACTTCCTTCAAGAATTTCCTTGCTGCGGCCTCGTTTTCCGTGACTATTGCCTCGGAGTGCCGGCTTCCGTACTTGTTGATGTGCGCAATCGCCTCGTCTTCGCTTTTGACCACCTTGACTCCGATAATAAGATCCAAAAACTCGGTTTTCCAGTCCTCTTCGGTCGCGGCCTTTGCATTCGGCAGGATTTTCCTGGCGCAGTCGTCGGCCCGGATTTCCACTTTCCGCTGCGCGAACTCTTTTGCAATTGCCGTCAGGAATTCTTTCGCGACTTTTTCGTGCACCAGCAGCTTTTCGACGGCGTTGCACACCCCCGGCCGCTGGCATTTTGCATTGACTGCGATTTCAAGCGCCATTTTCAAGTCCGCATCTTTGTCGACGAAAAGGTGGCAGTTTCCGGTCCCGGTCTCTATTACGGGAATTCGCGAATTGCTCCTTACGAAATTGATGAGCCCCGCCCCTCCTCGGGGAATGACCGCGTCCAC